>NZ_JBHYGR010000063.1:0-34738 GCF_042738155.1 Kitasatospora sp. NPDC059088
GCGGGAGGGCGGGCCGCACGTTCCGGACCGGCCGGGCCGGCGGCGCGTCCGGGGTGAGCGCCTGCCGAGCCGGCCGGGGCCGACCGGATGGACGGTGGGCACGGGGGAGCCGACCGGCCACCCGGGGTCTTCGGGTGGTTGTGCGTACTGCGGGTGGTGCGATCCGGATGGGCGGCGAGCCCGGGGGGGGGGGGGGGGTCCGCGCCCCCCCCCCCCTCTTCCGGTACCGGTGACGCCCCGGCTCAGTCGCCCGCGATCCGCCCCCGCAGCTCGGCGAGCACCCGCGGCGCCTCGGTCAGGCCGGCCGCCTCGGCGCGGGCGATCGCCGCGGTCAGCCGCTGCACCGCGGCCTTCGGGCGGTCGAGGTCGCCGCCCTCGATCAGCGCGGCCAGCCGGACCGACTCGGCCCGCAGCGACTCCGGCTGCGGCGCCCCGGCCGGTTCGCCCTGCTCGCCGTAGACCTCGACGGCCCGCTCGGCCTCGGCGAGCGCCTCCTCGAAGCGGTCGGCGACGGCCAGGCAGCGCGCCCGGGCGTAGTGCGAACCGCCGCGCAGGTACCAGGCGGTGTACTGCTGCCCGCCCCGCTCGGCGGCCTCGCCCAGCGCGTCGGCCTCGGCCAGCAGGGCGAGCGCGGCGTCCAGCCACTCCGGGCCGCCCCGCTCGCACACCGTGAGCTGGGCCAACTCCCGCAGGGTCGATGCCAGTTGGTCGACCTGCGGAGCCTCCTCGTGCGCCTCCCGGGCCCGCCCGAGGGCGGCCTCGGCGGCGTCCCAGCTGCCCGCCCGGGCCAGCGTCAGCGCCGCCTCGCAGGCGACCATGGTGTGGGTCTCCTGGTCCTCCCAGTCGGCGACCAGCTCGGCCAGCCGCAGGTACTCCTCGGCGGCGTCCCGGTACTCCTCCAGCTCGACCAGGCCCCGGGCGAGGTCCAGCCGGGCCTGGGCGACCATCCGGGCGTCCAGGCCGGCGGTCGAGGCCGAGGCGTCCAGGACGGACTCCAGCACGGCCACCGCGTCGGCGTCCCGGCCGGTGCCGCGCAGCACGTCGGCGAGCTGCAGCCGTACCCGGGCGGCGTCCTCGACCGCCCCGGCGCCCAGCCGGTCGAAGCGCGCGGCGGCCTCGGACAGCGCCCGGACCGCCCCGCCGAAGTCCTCGACCTGCATGGCCGCGTGGCCGAGCAGCATGTACGTCGGCGCGTACGGGTAGGCGTCGTCGCCCCAGCGCACGGCCTCGGCCAGCGCCCGGTGGAACACCTCGACCGCCTCGCCGGGCTCGCCGCCCTGGAGCAGCACCTGGCCGAGCAGGCCGAGCACCCGCGGGGTGTGCCAGGGCAGTTCGGCCGCCTCCAACTGGGCCAGCACCTCGCGCAGTTCGGCCGCCGCCTCGGCCGACCGGCCCTGCCGGGCGGCGGCGTCGGCGAGGTACTGCCGGGAGGTCGCGGCCCGGCGGGCCGAGCCCAGCTCGACGGCCGCGCGCCGGTAGCCGCCGACGGCCGCCTCGAAGCGCGCGGTCGTCCCGGCGGACGGCTCGGGCAGCGCCTCGACCAGGTCGTGGTGGGCGGCGTAGGCGAGCGACTGCAGGACGATCAGGTAGTCGTCGTCCGTCATGTCGCCCGTGGCGTGCAGTTCCTCGGCCCGGGCCGACGCGGCGTCCAGCGCCGGCCAGTCGGCCACCGCGCCCTCGACCTCGCCGAGTTCGACGATCAGCGTCCGGGTGCGGACCATCAGGGCCGGGCCGGGCAGCCCGGCCCGCTCGAACAGTTCGGCGGCCGCCAGCAGGCCGGCCGCGCCCTCGGCGTGGTCGTCCCGTTGCAGCGCCTCGTGGGCGCGCTGCTCGGCGAGTTCGGCGCGCAGCCGCTCCGGGCCGCCGAGTTCGGCGTGCTCCGGGTGGGTGAAGTCCGCGGCGGCGGCCCGCTCGGCGACCCGCTTCCACAGCCGGTCGCCGTCCGGGTGGCCGAGCAGCTCCAGCTCGCGGGCGCGCAGCACCAGGGCGGCGAAGTCCTCCGGTACGGCCTCGACGGTGCGCCGCGGCGCGGGGGCCACGGCCGGGGCCGCGCCCGCCAACTCCGGTGCGGCGACCGCCCGTACGCCCAGTGCCAGCGGCTCGGCCAGCAGCGGCTGGACGGCCAGCCGGGCCCGCCGGGCGGCGCCGACCGTGTCGGTGCCGTTGCGGGCGTCGAAGCGGGCGGCCAGGGCGTCGGCCTCGGTGCGCAGGTGGGCGAGCAGGGTGTCGACCGTCCAGCCGCGGCCGGCCGGGCCGCTGACCGCGAGCTCGCCGTGGCCGGCCGCGGCCAGGCCGGCGATCAGCACCTCGACGCCGGTCAGGAAGTCCAGCCGGGCGCCGGGCTCACCGGTGACCGCGAACAGGTCGCGGTTCTCGGCGAGCAGCTCCAGCCCGCGCGGCTCGTTGCCGGACAGCGCGCAGAACTCGATGTGCCGGGCCACCGCCGCCAGCATGGAGGCCTTGCCGCGGGCCGCGCGGTAGCCGGTGAGGTGGGTGGAGCGGGCCTCGTCGAGGCGGCCCAGGCGCAGCAGCGGCAGCAGCGCGACGGACTGGCTGAGGCAGGGCTCCTCGGCGCAGCTGCTGCGGCCGCTCAGCACCGGGACGAGGGTCTCCAGGGCGCGGGCGTCCTCGCCGAGGTCGAGGAAGTGCCGGGCGCGGGCGCGGGTCTCGCAGGCGTGGCAGTTGCTCAGCTCGGTGCGCGGGCGGGCCGTCCACAGCTCGTAGGCGTCCTGGACCCCGACGCCGGTGTGCCGGGCCAGGTGGTAGCGCTGGGCGTAGTACGGCTGGAGGCCGTGGCCGGCCGCCCGGTAGCGGTCGCGCAGTTCGGTGAGCCAGCGCTCGACGGCGGGCAGCGGGACGTCCGGGTTGTCCCGCAGCGAGCCGGCCACCCACTTGAAGCGCCAGAACACCTGCTGCGCGGCCCAGTCGCCGAAGCCGTCCGGGTCCTGGTCCCACAGCTTGAGGATGCGGGCGAAGACGACCGGGCTCTTGTTGCTCTCGCCGTCGTACTCGTAGGCCTCCATGAGTTCGAGCAGGGCCATCGAGCGGACCTCGGTGTCCTCGAACTGTTCGGCGGCGTCGACGAGTTCCTCGGCCGTGACGGTGCGGGTGCGGCCGTACGGGCGGGCGTCGTTCTCGCGCAGCGCGGCCATCACCGCGCCGGGGGTGTCCAGCATCACGCCCCCTTCGGGCCGTCGTGGTCCGGGCCGGCCGCCTCGTGGCCGAGCATCGCGTGGTCGAGCAGGCTGATGAACGAACGGTTCAGCAGCGCCGACTCGCTGGCCTTGAGCGGGCGGCGGGTCATCAGCACGGCCTGCCCGTACAGCGCCTCCACGGCGGTGACGGCCAGGTCGTGGTCGGTGACGCCGGCGGCGCGGCGCACCAGCGGGTTGAGGTGGTTCAGCACCAGCTGGGCGCGGGGCGCCTCGGCGCGCAGCGAGCCCAGGATGTCCGCCCACAACCCGTCGGCCTCGTCGGCGAGTTGGGCGCGGGTGCGCTCGTGCCGGGCCTCCCGGTTGTCGAGCAGCAGGGCGGGCGCGTTGGTCGGGTGGAAGCTGCGCAGGGCGACGTCGCAGTCGAACCGGCCGACCACCTCGCGGGCGATCGCCAGGAAGGTGGCGGCGGCCAGTTCGGCGGCCGGGTCGACGGTGTCCAGGTGCGCGGTGACGGTGCCCGGGTCGAGGTCGGAGACGGAGACGCCGGGGCGTATCTCGGGCAGCCGGTGGACCAGGTCCCGGTCGTAGGTGTAGCCGCCGTTGACCACGCCGAGCCCGGCCGCGCCGGCGACCGGGGCGACCTGGCGGAACTCCTCGACCGTACGGGTCACCAGCACCACCGGGTGGCTGCGCGCGAACTCGTCCAGGGTGACGTTGCCGTCGGTGGTCTCGAACGGCAGCCAGGGCAGCATCATCCGCAGCAACTCGTCGTCGTAGCGGGCGAGTTCCTTGACGGCCAGGTGGTGCACGGAGAGGAAGCGGTGCAGCAGCGCCGGGTCGCTCGCGGACAGGCCGGTGAGCCAGTCGCGGATCCGGGCGCCGAGCGCGTCGCGGACGGCGGCCAGCGTCTCGTCGGCGTACAGGCCCTCGCGCGAGGCGGTCGGGCGCAGCCCGTCGGTGTCCACCACGCAGCGGACGAAGAACGCCCAGTCCGGCAGCAGTTCGTCGGCCTGGTCGGAGAGCAGCATGCCCTTGAGGTGCACCCGGTGGCCGTGGCGGCGCGAGGGCGGGGCGGCGTCGGGCAGCACGTACGCGACGCCGCGCAGGCCGACCAGCGGGAGGTCCAGCTCGATGGTGTCGAGCGGGACGAAGTCGAAGGTGCTCCGGCAGTACTCGGCGAGCGCGTCGCGCCGGGCCAGCGGGGAGCCGTGCCGCTCGGCCCACGGCGGGGTGCGGTTGACCGCGTGCTCGGTGCCGTCGGCGTCGATCACGGTGACGTCGTGGCGCAGCAGGCTGCCGAAGTCCCGGGCCAGGGTGAGCACCCGGGCGGGGCGGGTCCACTCGGCGGCGTCGGCGCGCGGGGCGAGGGTGACGGTGGTGCCCGGCTCGGGCTTGGCCGAGGCGGGCAGGGTGCGGATGGTGTAGCTGCCGTCGGACAGGCCGCGCCACTCGATCACCGGCGCGTCCGGGCTGCCCGCGTGCCGGGTGACCACGGTGATCTCGTCGGCGACCACGAAGCAGGCCAGCAGGCCGATGCCGAACTGGCCGATGAAGTCGCCGCGGGCCCGGGCCAGGCCGTCGCCGTCCAGCCCGCCGTCGGCGTCGCGCTTGGAGCTGCGGCCGATGGTGGCGAGGAAGGTGTGGACGTCCTGCTCGGTCAGGCCGATGCCGGTGTCGGTGACGGACAGCCCGTCGTCGGCCCGGACGGTGATGGCGGCCGGCGCCCCGGGGTCGAGGGCGCGGCGGGCGGAGATCGCGTCCACCGCGTTCTGCAGCAGCTCGCGCAGGTAGACCCGCGGGCTGGAGTAGAGGTGGTGGGAGAGCAGGTCCACCAGGCCGCGCAGGTCCACCTGGAAGGTGTGCGCACTCGTCGGGTTGTCGGTTGGGGACACCGGAGGCTCTTTCGGTCGCGGAATGCGGAAGGGGTGACGTACGGGGGGCGCGGGTCAGTACGCGGCGCAGCGGTCCCGGTGGGCGCGGAAGGCCTTGACCGGGTCGCCGGCCAGGTAGTGCCAGGGCGACTCGGTGACCGTGCCGTCCAGCGCGTCGAACAGCAGCCGCGCCGTCTTGCGCTGGTCGGCGAGCGAGAAGGCCATCGCGAAGGTGTTGAAGCTCGACTGCCAGCCGCGGTCCGGGACGAAGTCCGGGTGGAGGACGGAGCGGAACGCGGCCTCCTGCAACTCGGCCACCACGGCGGGGCCGGACAGGTAGGCGTGGTCCTCGCCGTCCGGCAGGTCCAGCCAGCGCTCCAGGTGGGCGAGCGCCACCAGCTCGCCCAGCGGGCTGCCCTCGGGGGCGGCCAGCATCGAGGAGCGGGCGAACCCGTGCATGGCGTCGTGCGAGCCGCCCCACTTGGCGGACAGCTGCTGCAGGCGCTGGCGGTGCGAGCCCGGGTGCCCCGGCTCCCGGCGCACCGCCGCCTCGAAGCGGGCGGTGGCGACCTCCTCGCCGAGCGAGGCGCCGCGCGCGCTGATCTGCAGGAAGAACCAGGGGGCGAGCCAGCCGGGCTCCCGCTCGGCGACCTCCAGCAGCTGCTCCTCGGCGACGTCCAGCCGCTGGTGGAACAGCTTCCACTGCTCCTCGCCGACGTGCTTGGCCCGGGCGCCGCTGCGCGCCTCCCAGGCCCAGGTGACGTGCCGGGCGCCGGAGAGCAGCAGCGGCAGCGCGTCGCCGGGGGCGTCCGCCACCGCGCGGGCCGTCCACTGCTCGACCCCGGCGACGTCGGAGACCGCGCCGACCAGGAAGGTCAGCTCGGCACCGGTCGCGGCGGCCAGCGCGGGGCGCAGCGCCGTCCAGTCCCCGGCGGCGGCCTGCCCGAGCAGCACCCGCACGGACTCGTCGCCGAACGCCGGGTCGAGCCGCGGCGCCGACCCCGGGCCGGCGGCCGGCCCGGACGCCGCCGAGGCGGCCCGCCGGCCCAGCCCGAACCCGCGCCGACCGGCGCGGTCCTGCGCGCCGGGCTCGCCCTCCCCGCCCGAGCGGCGTCGGAACAGCGGCATGTGTGTGGCCCCCTCGAACATCATCGGCATCAATCGCACGGCCGCACAGTGACCGCCCCAGGTGAGTACATATCACGGCCGACCGACATCCGTTTGCCCAGCCCAGCGCCGCCCGGAGCCGGGGGCGCCGGAGCCCGGGAACGGGTGACATCTTGCTGCCTGACAGTTTTCTGACAGCGGGCTGGGTGCCGTCGGCGCCGACGATCCGTCAGGCTGGGTCACGTGCACGCCATTCGCTTCCACCTCCGCGCCCCGGACCGCCCCGACCGCCCGGCCCCGCACCCGCCCTCCCCCGAGGCCGTCCGGGACGGGCTGACCCGCGGCCTGCCCGCCGGGGCCCGGATCGAGCACACCCGGATCCTGGTCGGACCGGACGCGGTGGACGGCGTCGCCTTCGTCCTCGCCGACGGCCTGCTCGCCGCCGAGGCCGCCCTCACCGCCGCCTGCGCCGCCGCGACCGGCCCGACCGGCCCGCTGCCCGGCTGGCTGGTACCCCACTGCGCCCTGGACACCCTGCTCGCCCTGGGGCGTGTCTGACGATTCCCGCCGGGCGCGCGACGCCGGGGCACGCACCTCGCCGCGTTGTCGTGGGGCCGGGGGTGGCTCGTGAGACCCGGGCCGGGGCCGTTCGTGTGCAGGGGGGTCGCTATCTTGAGGGTTCACGGACAGCCGTAAGGGAGTGGGCGCATGGGGATGGGTGGTCGGCGGGTCACCGTCGTGGTGGCGGCCGGAGTGTTGGCCGGGGTGCTGGCGGGGTGTTCCTCCGGAGGGTCGGAGGCGGCCAAGGGGGCTGCGGGGACGCCCGGTTCGACGGCTGCGGGCGCTGCGGTCCCCAGTGGTACGGCGTCGGCCCCGGGCGGTACGGCGTCGGCACCGACGGCGGCCGGGGCCCCCTCGCCGGGTGGGTCCGCCGGGGCCTCGGCGCCCGCGGCCGGGGCGGGCGGCGGGGTGACGGCGCCGGCGGCGGCGCCCAGCGCGGACCTGGAGGCTCCGCTGCTGGACGACAAGGTGGTCGGGCAGGTGCTGCCGGACGCCAAGGCGATGGCCGGGTGGCAGGAGGAGAAGCGCAAGGTCGACACCGCCGACCACGCCGTGACCTGCACGGCCTCGGCCCCGTGCAGCGGCAAGCCGCTCAGCGGGTCGGTCCGGTTCTCCTCGGGGGACCTGGTGACCCGCTTCCTGGTGGAGACCCTGCCCAGCCGGGACGCCGCGAAGAGCCGGGCGAAGGAGACGTACGCCTCCTACCCGGTCGGGCCGTTCAAGAAGGTCGAGGCTCCGGCGGTGGGCAGCGAGAGCCAGGCCTTCGTGGGGCCGCTGGCGGACGGTGACGGCGTGAGCATCGTGGTGCGCTCGGGCACCGTGGTGGCGAGCGTGACCACCGAGGGCGGGCCGGTGGACCTGCCCGCCGCCCGGCGGTTCGCCGTGATGCTGGTCAACCGGATCGAGCAGGCGCAGTCGGGCAAGGTCCCGGACGCGGGGCTGGCCAAGGCCTGACGGCCCCTCCCCCACCCCGACGCCGACGGGGCGGCGACCAGAAGGTCACCGCCCCGTCGAAACCGGTCAACCGCCGGATCAGCCCGCCGACACCGGGAACGTCGGGTACTCGACGCCCGAGATGTACTGCACGACCCGGACCACCTGGCACGAGTAGCCGAACTCGTTGTCGTACCACAGGTAGAGGATCGCGTTGTCGCCGTCGACCTTGGTCGCACCGGCGTCCACGATCGAGGCGTGCCGCGACCCGATGAAGTCGCTGGACACCGCGTCGGGCGAGTCGGTGAAGTCGATCTGCCGCTTGAGCGGCGAGGTCAGCGAGATCCCGCGCAGGTGGTCCAGCACCTCCTCGCGGGTGGTCTCCCGCTTGAGCTGGAGGTTCAGGATCGCGATGGACACGTCCGGAACGGGCACCCGGATCGAGCTGCCGGTGATCTTCGCCTTGAGGTCCGGCAGCGCCTTGGCGACGGCCGAGGCGGCACCGGTCTCGGTGATCACCATGTTCAGCGGCGCCGAGCGGCCGCGACGGTCGGCCTTGTGGTAGTTGTCCAACAGGTTCTGGTCGTTGGTGAACGAGTGGACGGTCTCGACGTGGCCGCGCACGACGCCGTACTCGTCCTCCATCGCCTTGAGCGGCGGGACGATCGCGTTGGTGGTGCAGGAGGCGCAGGAGATGATCTGCTCGTCCGGCTTGATCATGTCGTGGTTGACGCCGTGCACGATGTTCGGGACGTCGCCCTTGCCCGGGGCGGTCAGCACGACCTTGGCGATGCCGGGGCGCAGGTGCTTGGACAGGCCCTCGCGGTCACGCCACCGGCCGGTGTTGTCGATCAGGATCGCGTCCTTGATCCCGTACTCCGTGTAGTCGACCTCGCTCGGGTCGTTGGAGTAGATCACCGTGATCTCGTTGCCGTTGACGACGATCTTGTTGTTCGCCTCGTCGACGGTGATCGTGCCCTGGAACTGGCCGTGGATCGAGTCCCGGCGCAGCAGCGAGGCGCGCTTGACCAGGTCGTCGCCGCCGCCGTTGCGCACGACGATGGCCTTGAGCCGCAGGCCGTTGCCCGAGGCCTTCTCGATCAGCAGCCGCGCGACCAGCCGGCCGATGCGGCCGAACCCGTACAGCACGACGTCCTGCGCGGACCGGCGCTCCAGCTTGTTGGCACCGGTGGCACCGGCGACGGCCTGGGCGGTGAACTCCGCCACCGACAGGCCCCGGTCGTCCGCCCGGTAGGCCGAGGCGAGCATCGCCAGGTCGATCTGCGAGGGGCCGAGGTCCAGGGTGGTCAGGGCGTCCAGGAACGGCATCGTCTCGGTGACCGAGAGCTCCTCGCCGGCTATCTGCCGGGCGAAGCGGTGCGTCTTGAGGATGCTGACCACCGACTTGTTCACCAGGGAACGGCTGTGGAGCAGGACGGTGACGTCCTTCTCCCGGTGCAGTCGCCCGATGATCGGGATCATCGACTCCGCGATCTCCTCGCGGTTCTTCCAGTCCGTGAACACGTCGTCGTTGACAGTCACAAGTCCATCTTTCGAGCTGAGGGTGTTGCGCACATGGTAGCTTCGCCCGCTTCCGGCCCGACGGCCGGTCCCTCCCCCGCCGCTCCGCCCCACCCCTGCGACCTGCGCTTTCCCCCGCCTCCCCGCCCCCGGAGGTGACCACCGCCACCTCCAAGTCCCCCAGTAGAGTGGGCACACCGAAGATCCGGACAGAGGCGTGAGGGGGCCCGGGTGGCGACGTTGGGGATGCACCGGGACTTCCTGATGGAGTTCGCGGCACTGGAGCGGTCGGTGCAGCGGCGGGTCTTCGAGACCTTCGAGAAGTTCACCGGGGCCACCCACGCCGGCACCCACCTGGAGAAGCTCACCCACCAGCGGGACCCGCGGATCCGGACCATCCGGATCACCGACTTCTGGCGCGGGGTCGTCCTCAAGGCCGACCGGGGCGACGGCTACCTGCTGCTCAAGGTGCTCCCCCACGACAAGGCCAACGACTGGGCGCTCAAGCACCGCGCCTCAGTGAACGCCGCCACCCAGGGCGTCGAGATCCGCAACGACGTCGCCCTGGAACGCGCCTCCGCCTCACTGCGGGCCCGGGCCTCGGACGAGCCCCAGCGGCTCTTCGCCGACCGCTCCGACAAGGTCCTGCGCAGCCTGGGCATCGAGGAGGAGATCCTGCCGATCATCCGCCTGCTGCCCGACGAGGCGCACCTGGAGGCGCTCCACCGGGTCCTGCCGGAGCAGCAGTTCGACGTGCTGATCGGCCTGGCCAGCGGGATGGAACCGGCCGAGATCGACCGCGAGATCGTCCAGGCGTACGCGCGGGCGGCGGACCCGGCGGGCACCGGGCGCCCTGGGGACGAACTGGTCTCGGCGATGGCCCACGCCCGCGGCCGGGTCGCCCTGGTGTCCGGGCCCGAGGAGCTCCAGGAGATCCTGGAGCGCCCCTTCGACGCCTGGCGGATCTTCCTGCACCCGGCCCAGTACCGGATCGCCTACCGGGGTTCGTACCAGGGCCCGGCCCGGGTCACCGGCGGCCCCGGGACCGGCAAGACCGTGGTCGCCCTGCACCGGGCCTACCACCTGGCCCGCCGGCTGCCCGCCGACGCCCCCGACGGGTCGGTGCTGCTCACCACCTACACCAAGGACCTCGCCGCCGAACTGGAGCGCTGCCTGGGCCTGTTGATCACCGACGGGCGGATCCGGGCCAAGGTCCGGGTGGTCACCGTCGACGCCCTGGCGAACGAGGTGCTGCGCCGCTCGCTCGGCGGCGCCCCGTTGAAGATCCTGTTCAACCAGCGGGCGGTGCTGGCCCGTTGGCGCCGGGTCGGGCAGCGGCTCGGGGTCGACTTCACCGACGTCTTCCTGGACCAGGAGTGGCGGCAGGT
Organism: Kitasatospora sp. NPDC059088; assembly: GCF_042738155.1. Classification (NCBI taxonomy): domain Bacteria; kingdom Bacillati; phylum Actinomycetota; class Actinomycetes; order Kitasatosporales; family Streptomycetaceae; genus Kitasatospora; species Kitasatospora sp. NPDC059088. The sequence goes on from NZ_JBHYGR010000063.1 coordinate 10,537, forward strand.
CGTCCTGGCCCAGGCGATCGAGAGCCCCGAGCAGTACCTCAAGGCCCCCCGGACCGGCCGGGGCACCGCGCTCGGCCCGCTGCAACGCGCCCAACTGTGGCGCACGGTGGCCGCGTTCGAGGAGGAGCTGCGGCAGAGCGGGGAGCGGACCTTCCTCCAGGTCTGCGCGCACGCCGCCCGGTCCCTCGACGAACGGGACGAACGCCCGTTCCGGCACGTGGTGGTCGACGAGGCGCAGGACCTCCACCCCGCGCAGTGGCGCTTCCTGCGCGCACTCGCCGCCCCCGGACCGGACGACCTGTTCCTGGCCGGCGACCCCCACCAGCGGATCTACGGCAACAAGGTCTCGCTGCGCTCGCTCGGCATCCAGGTGGTCGGCCGCTCCTCCCGACTGCGCGTCAACTACCGCACCACGCAGGAGATCCTGAGCTGGGCCGCCTCACTGCTCACCGGCGAACGCCCGGACGACCTGGACGGCGGCGAGGAGTCGCTGGCCGGCTACCACTCGACCCTGCACGGCGCCCAGCCCGAGGCGCGCGGCTACGCCGACCAGGACGAGGAGCTCCGGGCCCTGGTCGCCCGGATCGAGGCGTGGACCGCCTCGGGGGTCGGCCCGGAGGACATCGGCGTCGCCACCCGCACCGCCCAACTCGGCCGCGACACGGCCCGGGCGCTGGAGCAGGCCGGCACCCCGGCCCACCTGCTCGGCAGCGCGCCGGCCCCCGGCGTGCGGATCGGCACCATGCACCGGATGAAGGGGCTGGAGTTCCGTTGCGTCGCCGTGGTGGGCGTCGGCGACGCCATGGTGCCCAACGGCAACGCGCTCACCCCGGAGGACACCGACCCGCAGCAGCACCGGGAGGACCTCAACGGGGAGCTGAACCTGCTGTTCGTGGCCTGCACCCGCGCCCGCGAGGCCCTCGCCGTCTCCTGGCACGGCGCCGCCAGCCGCTTCCTCGAACCGGTCGTCCCGGCCGAACTGCTCACCCGCTGACCCCCGGCCGGGCCGGGCCGGTGCCCCGTCGCGCGTCCCGGCCTGCGTCCCGTCGCGCGTCCCGGCCCGCGTCCGCCGAGGATTTGCCCGGGCTTCGGTGGGGTGGGGTAATGAGAGGCGACCGGTGTTTGGGTGTTCCCTCAGAGACCCGGGAGCGTGCGATGAGCGGTGGGCCGGAACCGATCAGTGCCGAGGGGCTGCGTGCCGTGCAGGAGGAGTTGGCGCAGCTGCGGGCGGAGCGGGGGGAGGTGGCCGCGACCCTGCGCGGGGAGGATCCGGTGGGGGACCGCGCCGACGCGGCGGACGAGTTGCAGCGGGCCTCGGACGTGACGCGGCTGGACCGGCGGATCGTCGAGCTGGAGGGGCGGCTGCGGGAGGCCGAGGTGGCCGGGGCGCCGTCCACGGACGTGATCGGGGTGGGGTCGACGGTCACCGTGCGGTTCTCCGACGGCGAGCAGGAGACCGTCGAGATCTCCGAGCTGGCCGAGGAGCGCGAGCTGACCCTGGTGACGTACGACAGCCCGCTCGGGAAGGCGCTGCTGGGCCGCCACGCCGGGGAGACGGTGAACTACGAGACGCCGGGCGGCGCGGCGAGCGCGGTCGTGCTGGCGGTGGGCGGCAGCGGCTGACCGGGGCCGTCGGAGGTCGTCCCGTTCGATAGGCCGCGCCGATCGGACGACTGGTACGACCTCTTTGACCTGCGACGATGCCGGACAGGACACTGGACGGGCGGCCCACCGCCGCCGGATTCCCCGTCCGAGCGAACCGTCCGAGGAGACCCCGCACGTGCGCACCGCCCGCTGGATACCGGCCGCGGCCGCCGTGGCGGTCGCCGCCTGGGGAGCGAACCAGTTCACCGCGCTGGCGAGCGTCTACCGGGCGCACACGGACTGGTCGCCGGTGTCGCTGGCCGGGATGTTCTCGGTGTACCTGGTCGGGCTGGTGCCCGGGCTGCTGCTGGGCAGCCCGGCCGCGGACCGGTACGGGCGCCGGCGCACGGTGCGGGCCGGGCTCGCCCTGTCGGCGGCCGCCAGCGCGCTGCTGGCGCTGGGCGACGAGCCCACCGGGTACGTCGCCCGGCTGGCGACCGGCTTCGCGGCCGGGCTGGTGTTCCCGGCCGGGACGACCTGGCTGCGGGAGCTCTCCGGCCCCGGGGTGTCGCCGGTGGCCGCCGCGCGCCGCGCGATGTACGCCACCGGGATCGGCTTCTCGGCCGGTGCGCTGGCCTCCGGCGTCCTCTCGGAGTGGCTGCCCGGTCCGACCGTCGTGCCCTGTCTCGCCCACGCCGCGGCCTGTCTGCTGGTCCTGCGGGCCACCGGCCGGCTCCCGGACGCGGCGCCGGTGGGCCGCCCGGTCCGGCCCGCGGAGCACCACCGCGCGGCCGTGCAGCACCCCCGGTTCCGCTACGTCGTGCTGCCCGCCAGCCCCGCCGTGCTGGGCGCCGCGACCGTCGGCTACGTCGTGCTGCCGCCGCTGGTCGCCCACCATCTGCCGGGCTACGCACCGCTGTTCAGCGGTCTGGTGGCGGCCCTGACGCTCGCCATGGGGGTGCTCGCCCAGCCCTTCGCGGCCCGGCTGGACGACGCGGGCAGCGCCCGGGCCACCCTCACCGCGATGGCGACGGTGATCGCCGGACTGCTGCTCGGCGCGCTGGCCGCCGACCGCGACTCGGTGGGGCTGGTGCTGGCGGCCGCCGTCGTGCTCGGCACCGGGTACGGACTGACCCTCGGCGCCGGCCTGCACGAGGTGGAGCGGCTCACCGCCCGCAGCGCCGGAGGCGCCACCGGACGCAACCCCGCCGGACCGACCTCCGCCGCGCTCTACCAGAGCACCACCTCCAGCGGCTTCCTCACCCCGCTGCTGCTGGCCGGCACGGCCGGCCACGCGTCCTACCCGGCGCTGCTGGTCGGCATGGCCGCCGTCGGCGTGCTCTGCCTGGCGGTCACCGGCGCGCACAGCCGCCGCCACCTGCCCGGGCACCCGGCCGGCCCGGAAACGCGCGAGGATTCATCCGTACAGACCTGACCGGCCGCGAGGCCGACCCACGACCCGCGACCCACCCGAGGAGCCGACGACCATGGGCCGAGTGACCGTACCCCGCAGGGTGCTGCGGCTGCGCAAGGGCGTGCCCTCGCACCGCCCCGACACCCTGGCCGCCGAGGAGCCGATGGAGATCCGGGTCGGCGGCCGTCCGCTGACGGTGACCATGCGCACCCCCGGCAGCGACTTCGACCTCGCGGCCGGCTTCCTGGTCAGCGAGGGCGTGCTGCACGCCGCCGACCACCTGGCCGGGATCCGCTACTGCGCCGGGGCCACCGCCGACGGCGGCAACACCTACAACGTGGTGGACGTGGTGCTCGCGGCCGGTGTGCCCGCCCCGGACGCCTCGCTGGAGCGCAACTTCTACACCACCTCCTCCTGCGGCCTGTGCGGCAAGGCCAGCCTGGACGCGGTGCGCACCACCGCGCCGTGGAGCGTCGCGGCGGACGGGCTGCGGATCACCCCCGAGCTGCTGTCCGCGCTGCCGGACCGGCTGCGCGCCGCCCAGAAGGTCTTCGACAGCACCGGCGGCCTGCACGCGGCCGGGCTGTTCGACGCCCAGGGGCGGCTGCTCTGCCTGCGCGAGGACGTGGGGCGGCACAACGCGGTGGACAAGGTGGTCGGCCACGCGCTGCGCGAGGGCCTGCTGCCGGCCCGGGGCACGGTGCTGATGGTCAGCGGCCGGGCCTCCTTCGAGCTGGTGCAGAAGGCGGTGATGGCCGGCATCCCCGCGCTCGCCGCCGTCTCCGCGCCGTCCTCGCTGGCGGTGGACCTGGCCGAGGAGAGCGGGCTGACCCTGGTCGGCTTCCTGCGCGGCGACTCGATGAACGTGTACACCCGCACCGACCGGATCGACCTGACCGACCTGACCGACCCGACCGAGGCCGGGCTCGCCGCCGAGGCCGAGGCCGAGTAGATGCTGTTCCGCCAGCTCGAGTACCTGGTCGCCCTGGCCCGCGAGCGGCACTTCGCCCGCGCCGCCCAGGCCTGCCGGGTCTCCCAGCCGGCGCTGTCCGAGGCGCTGCGCAAGCTGGAGGACGAACTGGGGGTGCTGCTGGTGCGGCGCGGCCGGGCGTACGAGGGCCTGACCCCCGAGGGCGAGCGGATCGTGCGGTGGGCGCAGCGCATCCTGGCCGACCGGGACGCCCTGCGCGACGAGGTGGACGCGCTGCGCACCGGGCTGAGCGGACGGCTGCGGATCGGCTCGGTGCCGACCGCCTCGGGGGCCGTCCCGCTGCTCACCGGACCGTTCTGCACCGCCCACCCGCTGGCCGCCGTGGAGCTGTCCACCGACCTGCGCGCCGATGAACTCCTGCGCCAGGTAAGGGACTTCGAGATCGACGCGGGCCTCAGCTACCTCCCGGAGCAGGGCACCGAGGGCGTGCGCACCGTCCCGCTGTACGAGGAGCGGTACGTCCTGCTGACCGGCCCCGCCGACGGTCTCGCCGGGCAGCCGCACGCCACCTGGACGGAGGCCTCCCGGCTGCCGCTGTGCCTGCTGCACCCGGGCATGCAGGGCCGCCGGGTGCTGGACGGGGTGTTCGCGGGCCTCGGACTGGCGCCGGTGCCCCGGGTGGAGACGGACTCGGTGGGCTCGCTGTTCGCGCACGTGCGCACCGGCCACTGGGCGAGCGTGGTGCCGTACGCCTGGCTGCACGTGTTCGGGGTGCCGCCCGGGATGCGGGCCGTCCCGCTGGTGGAGCCGGTGCACAGCACGCCGATCGGGCTGGTGACCGCGGCCCGGGAGCCGGGGTCGGTGATGGCCCGCGCCCTGCGGGAGGTGGCCCGGCGGACGGACCTGGCCGGGGTGCTGGGCGCCCTGCCGAAGGCGTAGCTGTCGACGCGCGGGAGCCGCAACGGTCGACGCGCGGGAGCCGTAGCGGTCGGTGCACGGGGGCCGTAGCGGTCGACGCGCGGGGGCCGACGGCCCGGCGTAGCGTCGACCCGGACCCCCGAGTGACCCAGCCGCGCGACGGAAGGCGAGCACCGTGACCACCTCCGACGACGAAGCCACCGCCGCCCCGCAGCAGCCGGAGGAGGTCGGCCCCTCCCCCGCCGCGCCGCCCCGCTACGCGCCGTACCACCACCCCGCCGCCGGCTGGGGCGCGGCGAAGAGCGTCACCCGTTTCATGGCCCGCGAGGGGGCGTACCTGGACGGCCCGCGGGCCGTCATGCGGATGAACCACGAGAACGGCGGCTTCGACTGCCCGGGCTGCGCCTGGCCGGACGACACCAAGGGCCTGCACCTGGACATCTGCGAGAACGGCATCAAGCACGTCACCTGGGAGATGACCCGCAAGCGGGTCGGCCGGGAGTTCTTCGCCGCGCACTCGGTGACCGAGCTGTCCGACTGGAGCGACTTCGCCCTGGAGGACCAGGGCCGGCTCACCGAGCCGATGGTCTACGACCCGGACACCGACCACTACCTGCCGATCGGCTGGAAGGACGCGTTCGACCTGGTCGGCCGCACCCTGCGGGGGCTGGACGACCCGAACCGGGCGGCGTTCTACACCTCCGGCCGGCTCGGCAACGAGGCGACCTTCCTGTACCAGCTGATGGCCCGCGAGCTGGGCACCAACAACCTCCCCGACTGCTCCAACATGTGCCACGAGGCCAGTGGACGGGCCCTCCAGGCGGCGCTGGGCACCGGGAAGGGGACGGTCGACCTCAAGGACTGGGAGGTCACCGACGCGCTGTTCATCCTGGGCGTCAACGCGGCCTCCAACGCGCCCCGGATGCTCACCTCGCTCGCCGAGGCCTTCCGGCGCGGCGCGCAGATCGTGCACGTCAACCCGCTGGTCGAGGCGGCGGCGACCCGGACGATCATCCCGCACGACTTCACCGACATGGCGCTGAACCGGGCGACCCGCACCAGCACGCTCAACCTCCAGCCGCGGATCGGCGGCGACATGGCGCTGCTGCGCGGCATGGCGAAGGCGCTCCTGGAGCAGTCGGCGGCCGACGACGGGGCACTGGACCGGCTCTTCATCGAGCGGCACACCAGCGGCTTCGCGGCCTACCGGCGCGTCTGCGAGCAGACGCCCTGGGCGGAGCTGGAGCGCCAGAGCGGGCTGGGCCGGGCGGAGATCCTCAAGGCGGCGCGGGTCTACCGCGAGGCGGACCGCTCGATCTTCAGCTGGTGCCTGGGCGTCACCCAGCACGAGCACGGGGTGGACACCGTGCGGGAGATCGTCAACCTGCTGCTGCTGCGCGGCAACCTGGGCCGGGAGGGGGCCGGGCCCTCGCCGGTGCGCGGGCACAGCAACGTGCAGGGCAACCGCACCTGCGGGATCGACCACCGGCCGGCCGACGCCTTCCTGGACCGGCTCGGCGCGGTCTGCCGGATCGACCCGCCGCGCGCCCACGGCCTGGACACGGTCGGGACGATCGAGGCGATGCGGCGCGGCGAGGTGACCGTCTTCGTCGGCATGGGCGGCAACTTCGCGCTCGCCGCCCCGGACTCCCCCTACACCTACCAGGCCCTGCGCACCTGCGAGTTGACCGTCCAGGTGAGCACCAAGCTGAACCGCAGCCACCTGGTGCACGGCCGCCGGGCGCTGATCCTGCCCTGCCTCGGCCGGACCGAGAAGGACCACCAGCGCGCCGGGGTGCAGTCCACCTCGGTCGAGGACTCGATGAGCATGGTGCACCTGTCGGCCGGCATGAAGCGCCCGGCCTCACCGCACCTGCTCTCCGAGCCCGCGATCGTCGCCGGGATGGCCCGCGCGGCCCTGCCGGACAGCCCCACCCCGTGGGAGTGGTACATCGAGGACTACGACCGGATCCGCGACACCATGGCCGAAGTGCTGGACGGCTTCGAGGACTTCAACCGCCGGGTGCGGCTGCCGCTGGGCTTCCGGATCAAGCAGCCCGCCCGCGAACTGGTCTTCCTCACCCCCTCCGGCAAGGCCGAGTTCTCCGCCGCCGCGCTGCCCGACGTCGTCCCCGCGCCCGGCACCCTGGCGCTCGGCACGATGCGCTCGCACGACCAGTGGAACACCACCATCTACTCGGACGACGACCGCTACCGGGGCGTGCAGAACCTGCGCACCCTGGTCTTCCTCAACCGGGACGACATGCGCGAGCGCGGCATCGCCGAGTTCGACCCGGTGGACGTCACCAGCACCGCCCGGGACGGCTCCACCCGCTCGGTGCACGGCTACCTGGCCGTCCCGTACGACATCCCGCGCGGCTGCGCGGCCGGGTACATGCCGGAGCTGAACGTGCTGTGCGCGATCGGCGACCACAGCACCCAGAGCGACCAGCCGATCATGAAGCACCTCAAGGTGACCGTGACGAAGAGCTAGACCGGCCTACTCCGAGGGCTGGGGCGTCCAGCGGTGCAGGCCCTTGCGGTCGTAGTAGCGGGTCATCCCGAAGCCGAAGGCCAGGGCCAGCGCCACCCCGATGGCGATCATGACCCAGCCGCGGGCCAGCCCGGCGTCCGAGCGGGCGTCGAAGAAGAGGATCGCCCGGATGCCGTCGCTCAGCTGCCGCATCGGCTCGAAGACGGCCAGGAAGCGGTAGAAGCCGGGCACCGCCTGGAGCGGGACGGTCGCCCCGGAGGACGGCAGGGCGAGCGCGATGAACACGAACATGGACACCAGCTGCCCGATCCCGCCGAACGCGGCGTTGATCGCCTGCACGCCGAGGCCGACGGCGAGGCTGGCGCAGTAGGCGAACACCCACAGCAGGGCCTGGTGCGGGGCGTCCATGCCGAGGATCCCGGCCGTGCAGAGCAGCACCAGGGAGGTGGTGACCAGCATGATCCCGGCGGTCATCAGCATCTTGAGCAGCAGGGTCTGGGTGCGGCTGATCGGGACGGTCGGGCGGCGGGTGTGCCAGGGGCCGATCTCGCTGTCGCTGTAGCCGAGCGCGGTGTCGACGCCGTTGTGGATGATGTTGCCGCCGATGAAGCCGGTCAGCACAGCGAGCAGGGTGAAGTAGAAGGCGCTCAGGCCGAGGCCGCTGTGGCTGCCGATCGGGTGGCCGACCTGGGTGGCGACGGCGAACGGGTCGGCGAGCAGCAGCCGGGCGGTGGCGCCGGTGTCCGGCCCCTGGGCGCCCGGGCCGCCCTGGGCCGGTACGGCGGCCAGCAGCCGCTGTCCGGCCGCGACCGAGGCCTGGTGGGCGGCGTTCTGGGCGATCTGGGCGGCGATCGAGGAGCCGAGGCTGCCCAGGCCGGGGTTGGTGAGGACGGTGAGGGTGGGCCGGTGGGTGGCCCCGCCGGCGGCGAGCGCGGTGACGGTGGCGGTGAAGTCGGCGGGGACGAGCAGCACGCCGTAGACCTTGCCGGCGGCGAGCAGGTCGCGGGCGCCCGCGTCGTCGGTCTGGCGCCAGCGGACGGTGTCGTCCGGGGTCCCGGCCACCACGGCGCGGGTCAGCTGGGTGCCGAGGTTGACCGGCTGGCCGGGCGGGGGCGGGGCCTGGTCGGCGTTCACCAGGGCGATCGGCAGCCGGTGCAGGTGCCCGGTCGGGTTGACGATGCCGCCCAGGTAGAGCAGCGAGAGCAGCGCGGCCACCAGGGCGCACAGGACGCCGGGGAAGAGCCAGAGCTTCGGGCGCCGGGCGAGTGCCAGCGCCCTCGCCCGCCGGGGAGCCCCCGGAGGTCCTGCGGTCTGGGAGCCTGCGGTCGCCATGCCACCCCTCAGCTGCGTGTGCGTGTGCGGGTACGGATCCGGCGGGAAGTCGTTCCGTCGTCACGTGGCGCTCAAACCCGCGTCACCCGGACGGACGTCACGCCTCGCGAAAGGTAAAGGTTCTACCAAGTGCGCAAGTATCGCGCTTCCGTCGGTCTATGCTTCTGGAGGTTTGAAGAAGGCACCTCGTTCGGTGAGGCTTCTTCACGGACACAGGCCACTGATCCGACGACGTCGAGAGACGCCCAGGGTTAGGACAGATCTTCCCGACCTAAGGGTTGATCCGAAGTGGCTTCCGGCCCGAACGGGTTGGACACGCCGTGGAGTGCCAAAGCTCTGACGAGTTGGGGTGAACCGGTGGCAGTCGCGCGCGCCGGTGAACTCCTTGCCGTGTCGATGACACGCACCACGGGGTGCGTCGACCGGGAGGAGGCGAGAGACATGGATTGCAGTAGTCCGGGCCACAGTAGCCCCTACCCCCGCCTGTCCTCGTACACCTCCGGCACGCGGTAACAACCTTCCCTGCGCGTACAACTGACGCACCGTCACGTCATGGCGGCGACGTCGTCGCACCGTTCGCGAGCACGCACGCGGCTCCGCCGTGCCCGCCCGGGCACCGCCCCGCCGCGGGCCGGTGCGCCGTGCCCGCACGCAGGGGGAATTACTGCTGCGCGCCCCCATCACCCCGCCTGTCCCGGGGTCCACGGGAGGAACGTCATGACCACCAACGCCACACTCAACTCCAAGCCGCAGAAGCAGCGTTCGGCCGTACTGGACGACGCCCACGTCGGCGACATCAAGGGTGCGCTCGGCACCATCAAGCTCGATGACGACGCACCGCGCCAAGGCCTGTCGGCAAGACTCAAGACCCTGCTGGCGATCGTCGGCCCCGGCCTGATCGTGATGGTCGGCGACAACGACGCCGGCGCCTTCTCCACCTACGGCCAGGCCGGCCAGAACTACGGCACCCAGCTGCTGTGGACGCTGCTGATGCTGGTGCCCGTGCTGTACGTCAACCAGGAGATGGTGCTGCGCCTGGGCGCGGTCACCGGTGTCGGCCACGCCCGGCTGATCCTGGAGCGCTTCGGCAAGTTCTGGGGCGCGTTCAGCGTCATCGACCTCTTCCTGCTCAACGCCCTCACCCTGGTCACCGAGTTCATCGGCGTGACGCTCGCGGCCGGCTACCTGGGCCTGCCCAAGGTCGCCTCGGTGGTGCTGGCGGCGGCGATCATCATCGCCTCGGCCTTCACCGGCTCCTTCCAGCGCTTCGAGCGGGTCGCGGTGACCCTGTGCATAGGCTCGCTGCTGCTGGTGCCGATCTACTTCATGGTCCACCCGAAGACCTCGCAGATGGCCCACGACTTCGTGGTGCCGCAGATGCCGGGCGGCGCGGGCGAGTTGGCCGCGGTCATGCTGGTGATCATCTCGATCGTCGGCACCACCGTCGCCCCCTGGCAGCTGTTCTTCCAGCAGTCGTACGTCATCGACAAGCGGATCACCCCGCGCTTCATGAAGTACGAGAAGGCCGACCTCTGGATCGGCATCGCGATCGTGATCATCGGCGCCGCCGCCATGATGGGCTTCACCGCCGCCGCCTTCGCGGGCACCGACGGCTTCGGCCAGTTCTCCGACGCCGGGGCCGTCGCCAAGGGCATCGAGGACAAGGCCGGCCACCTGGCGGGCGTGCTGTTCGCCATCGCCCTGCTGGACGCCTCGATCATCGGCGCCTTCGCCGTCTCGCTCTCCACCGCCTACGCCATCGGCGACGTCTTCGGCATCAAGCACTCGCTGCACCGCGGGGTCAAGGGCGCCAAGGGCTTCTACGGCATCTACGCGGGCCTGGTGATCGCCGCGGCCGCCATCACCCTGCTGTCCACCGGCTACATGCAGGGCCTGATGACCCAGTTCGTCCAGGTGCTGGCCGGGGTGCTGCTGCCCTCCGCCACCGTCTTCCTGCTGCTGCTCTGCAACGACAAGGCGGTGCTCGGCCCCTGGGTGAACGGTCCCAAGACCAACGCCTTCACCGCCGCCGTGGTCGGCGTGCTGGTCACGCTGTCGCTGATCCTCACCGCGGCCGTCGTCTGGCCGGACATCAGCTCGGACGCGATCCTGCGGATCATGGCCGGCTGCGGGGTGGCGGGCGTCCTGGTCGCCGGGTACTCCTTCCTCTCCGGCCGCCGCGGCACCAAGGAGGACCCGATCGACCGCACCGGCCGGGAGAACTGGCGGATGCCCCCGCTGGAGACCCTGGAGAAGCCGGTGATGTCCACCACCCGCAAGCTCGGCATGGGCGCCCTGCGCGTCTACCTGCTGGTCGCGATGGTGATGGTGATCGTCAAGATCGTGCAGACCGCACTGAACCACTGACCCGGACGCCGGGGGCGGCGCCGCACACCACGGCCCGCCGCCCCCGGCCCCGCCCCGGAACCCTCGACCACCCCGCACCCGGGGTAAGGAAGGCAGTACGGCCATGCGCACCACCACCCCCTTCCACCACCTCTTCCACCACTGCCCCAGCGTCCGACTCGCCCTGCACGACGGCGTCGAGCGCGCCTACCGCCTCGACGACCCCGGCAGCTGCCCCCGCTCGGGCACCCGCAACACCCCGGCCTCCGCGTACGAGCCCCGTGTCCACCTGGCCTACCTGCTGGCCCGCCAGGGCCACCGCCCGGACTGGCTCGCCCTCCCCCAGCCTCCGGCCGGGGGGACCCCCACCGCGGACCTTCCGCCGGCCGCCGCGCACCGGATCGCCCTCGCCGCCGCCCGCCACCGGGCCGCCGCCGCGACCACGCCCGCGCCCGCCGCCGCCTGAATCATCAACTCCCCTGCGCACCGGCGCACTTGTTCAGATCTTGCCTGTCCTGTCACGGAGGTGACCAGCCATGTCCATCGTTGCCGCTTTCCAGCCCGCCCTCCCGTCCACCGATCGCGGCCGACTGCGCGCCGCCCTCGCCGCGGTGGGCCGACGGCTGGCCGCCAGCCCGCTCGACAACACCGTGCTGCGCGCCGTCGGCGCCCCGGCCCCGAGCCCGGCCCCGGGACTTCCGAACGACCGGCCCACCCGGATGCGGGCCAGCTGGCACTCCGTCACCGGCCCGGACGGGACGGCCCGACTGGAAGCCTCCTGGCACCCCGGCCACTGACCCGACCGACCCCACCAGCCGAAGGAGCATCCGCCATGGCCGTGCGCTACCGCAGGCTCGACGCCATCTTCTCGGACCACACCGCCGCCCCCGCCCTGCGGGCCGTCCCCGCCGCCCGGACCGTCCCCGGCCCGCGGCCCGTCCTCGACTCGGCCGGCCTGGTGGTCGACCAGGAGCAGCGCACCGTCACCGTCGACGGCCAGCACCTCGACCTGCCGTACCTGGAGTTCGAACTGCTCGCCCACCTGGTCGGCAACCCGCTGCGGGTGCACTCCCGCCGCCAGCTGATGGAGTCCGTCTGGGGCCGGCCGGACACCGGCGACACCCGCACCATCGCCACCCACATCGCCCGGATCCGCCGCAAGCTCGGCCCCGGCCACCGGGAGGCGATCGCCACCGTCCGGCAGATCGGCTACAAGTACGACCCCCGGCTGGTCCGCGCCGCCTGAGGCCGGCCCCGCCGCAGCGCCAGTGGCCCCGCCGCAGCGCCAGTGGCACCACCGACAGCACCAGTGGCACCACCGACAGCGCCGACACCAACCGGAGGAGGACACCGCATGACCCGGACCGCCCTGTTCCCCTGGACGAGCCGAGGTACGGCGCTCTGCGTCGCCGTGCTCCTCCTCGCCCTCCAGGTCGCCGCCCTCGGCGCCGCGCCCGCCCCGCTGCGCCTGTTCCTCTCCGGCGTGCTCATCGGCGGCTCGGCCGTCGGGCTGCTGCTCGCCCTGCTGCTGGCCCACAGCCGGCAGCGGGCGGGCCTGGCCGCACCTCCCGCCCCGGAGGACGACGCCCAGTGGTTCAGCGCCCGCTCGCTGGAGGGCTTCCCGATGGAGCAGGTCCGCCCGCTCCTGCTCGGCCCCGACGCCCCCGGCCTCAACCGGCTCTACACCGCCTGGGTGTTCGCCACCCACGGGCACGACCCCCAGTGGATCGCCCACCACCTCGGCCTGCCCACCCCGACCGCCCGGCTGCTGGTCACCGCGGCCCGGCAGCACGCCACGTCCACCCCGTCCGACCCCTCCGAGAGGAAGCCGAAGTGATCACGGCCCTCGACCACGTCCAGCTCTCCGCGCCACCCGGCAGCGAGCCCCTGCTGCGCGCCTTCTACGGCGACGTCCTGCAGATGGCCGAGATCCCCAAGCCCCAGCCGCTGACCGGCCGCGGCGGCTGCTGGTTCGCCGCCGACGGCGGCCGGGTCCGGCTCTACCTCGGCATCGAGGAGCGCTTCCGCCCCAGTGTCAAGGCCCACCCCGGGATGGCGGTCTGCGAGATCGAGGACTTCGCCGAACGCCTCGCCGGACTCGGCGCCCAGGTCGTCTGGGACGACAGCCTCCCGCCCCGGCGCCGCTTCTACACCACCGACCCGGTCGGCAACCTGCTGGAGTTCGTCGAAACCGCGTAGGCCCCCTCCGGCCTGAGCACCGGACCGAAACACCGGTCCATTTGCGTACGGACGTCAGAAGGGAGCAGACTGCCCGGGTTTGCGCCGGAGGTCCCCGTCATGTCCTTCCCGAAGTCCGCCCCGGGCCCGTCCCGGGGCCCGCTGCCGCCCCGGACCGCGGGCCGCCCGTCCCGGGCGGGCCGGGCCCCCCGGGCGGGCTGGGCGGACGTGGTCGTGGCCGCCGCCGTCCTGGTCCTGCTCTACCTCGCACTGCGGGTCGGACAGGGCACCACCGTACGGTTCTCCACCGCGCGCGACGCCGCCGTGGACACCGACCCGGCCCGGCTGCCGTACGACGCCGCGCGCTCGCTGCTGCGGATGTTCGCGGCGCTGGTCCTCTCGGTCGGCTTCACCTTCGGCTACGCCTACGCCGCCGCCCGCAGCCGCCGGCTGGAACGGGTGCTGATCCCCGCGCTGGACATCCTCCAGTCGGTGCCGGTGCTCGCCTTCCTGACCGTCGCCGTCACCGGCTTCCTCGCCCTGTTCCCCGGCTCCGAGCTCGGCCTGGAGTGCGCGGCCGTGTTCGCCATCTTCACGTCCCAGGCGTGGAACATGACCTTCGGCTTCTACCACTCACTGGTCTCGCTGCCGCGCGAACTCGACGAGCTGTCCCGCTCCTTCCGGTTCAGCCGGTGGATGCGGTTCCGGAAGGTCGAACTGCCCTCCGGCATGATCGGCCTGGTCTGGAACGGCATGCTCAGCTTCGGCGGCGGCTGGTTCTTCCTGGTCGCCTCCGAGGCGATCAGCGTCGACAACCAGCGCTACGCCCTGCCCGGGGTCGGCTCCTACGCGGGCGCCGCCATCGCCGCCGGCGACCTCGGCCGGGTCGGCTGGGCGATCGCCACCATGGCCGTCCTGGTCATCGGCGTGAACTTCCTGTTCTGGCGGCCGCTCACCGCCTGGGCCGAACGCTTCAAGAACGAGCAGTCCGAGGCCACCGAGGTGCAGCGCTCCGTCGTGCTCGCCCTGCTGCGCCGCTCCCGGCTGCCCGGCCTGCTCGGCCGGGTGCTGCGGCCCCTCGGCCGGGCCCTGGACCGGGCCGGACGGGTCTTCGGCACCGACGACCGGCCGCTCGCGGTCAGCCGCGCCCGGCAGCGCACCGGCGACCTCCTCTTCGCCGTCGTCTCCGGCGGCATCGTGCTCTGGGGCCTGGTCGACCTCGGCCGCTACCTCGCCGGCACCACCGGCCTCGGCGTCTTCGGCGAGCCCCTGCTGCTCGGCCTCGCCACCCTGGCCCGGGTGGTGGTGCTGGTCGCGGTCGCCACCGTCGTCTGGGTGCCGATCGGCGTGCGGATCGGCTTCTCCCCCCCGCTGACCAGGATCGCCCAGCCGCTGGTCCAGGTGCTCGCCAGCTTCCCCGCCAACTTCCTGTTCCCGCTGGTGGTCTGGCTGCTGCTGCGCACCGGCCTGTCGATCGACCTCGGCGGCGTGCTGCTGATGGCCCTCGGCGCCCAGTGGTACATCCTGTTCAACGCCATCGCCGGCGCCATGGCCATCCCCAGCGACCTGCGCGAGGCCATGGACAACCTCGGCGTGCGCGGCCTGCAGCGCTGGCGGCGGCTCATCGTCCCCGGCATCTTCCCGGCGTACGTCACCGGCGGCATCACCGCCTCCGGCGGCGCCTGGAACGCCTCCATCGTCTCCGAGGTGGTCACCTTCGGCGGCACCACCCTCACCGCCACCGGCCTCGGCGCGTACATCGCCGGCGCCACCGAACGCGGCGACCACCCGCACCTGCTCGCCGGGGTCGCGGTGATGAGCGTGTACGTCGTCGCCCTCAACCGCCTGGTCTGGCGCCGGTTGTACCGCCTGGCCGAACGCCGTTACTCGCTCCAATGAGGTTCCCCCCGATGCGCTTCCCGTTCTCCTCCCGCCCCGCCCCCGCCGTCACCCAGCCCGCCGTGGCGGACGGCGCGACCCTGCTGGAGACCGTCGGCCTCACCAAGTCCTACGCCGGCGCCGACGGCGAACTCCCGGTGCTCTCCGGGATCGACCTCACCGTCCGGGCCGGCGAGATCGTCGCCCTGCTCGGCCGCTCCGGCTCCGGCAAGTCCACCCTGCTGCGCTGCCTGGCCGGCCTGCTGCCGCCCAGCTCCGGCACCGTCCGCTACCGCGGCACCCCCCTCACCGGCGCCAACCCCGGCACCGCGCTCGTCTTCCAGACCTTCGCCCTGCTGCCCTGGCTGACCGTCCGGCAGAACGTCGAACTGGGCCTGGAGGCCCGCGGGGTGCCCCCGCGCGAGCGCGCCCGCGCCGCCGACCAGGCCATCGACCTGATCGGCCTCACCGGCTTCGAGAACGCCTACCCCAAGGAGCTCTCCGGCGGCATGCGCCAACGCGTCGGCTTCGCCCGGGCCCTGGTCGTCGAACCCGACGTGCTGATGATGGACGAACCGTTCTCCGCGCTCGACGTGCTCACCGCCGAGAACCTGCGCGGCGAACTCCTGGAACTGTGGGAGTCCGGCCAGTTCCCCACCCGCGCCGTCGTCCTGGTCACCCACAACATCGAGGAGGCCGTGCTGATGGCCGACCGCGTCGTCGTCCTCGGCTCCCGCCCGTACGGCACCATCCGGGAGACCGTCGACGTCGACCTGGAACGCCCGCGCGACCGCGACTCCGCCGCCTTCGACGAACTCGTCGACCGGGTCTACCGGATCATGACCGGCCGGCCCAAGGACCCCCGGGCGGCCGGGCGCCCCGAGCCGGACCGTACCGAGCCCGGCCCCACCGAACCGGACCGCACGGACCCGGACCCCGCGGACCCGGACCCCATGGACCCGGACCGCCCCGACCGCCGGACCGTCGCCAACACCCCGCTGCCCAGCACCAGCGTGGACGGCCTCTCCGGCCTGGCCGAGATGATCGCCCACCGCGCCGGCCGCTGCGACCTCGCCGACCTCGCCGACCAACTCGGCCTCGACATCGACGACATGCTCCCCCAGGTCGACGCCCTCGACCTGCTCGGCTTCGCCGAGATCCACGGCGACGACCTCCTGCTCACCGAGGACGGCACCGCCTTCGCCCACGCCGACGTCCAGGACTCCCGCGCCCTCTTCGCCGGCGCCGCCCTCGACGTCCCGCTGGTCAAGCTGATCGCCAACAGCCTCGGCGGCGAACCCGGCGCCACCGCCCGGGCCGGCTTCTTCCGCGACCTCCTCGCCCACCACTACACCAGCGAACAGGTCGACCGGCAGCTGGAGACCGCCACCGACTGGGGCCGCTACGCGGGCCTGTTCGGCTACGACGCGGCCCGGCAGGAATACCGGTCGGAGGAGGCGTAGGGCGGGGAGAATGCTCCGGAACCCCGTACGCCGACCGGACGGAGCACAGCGTGGTGTTGAACAGGCGTCACTTCCTCGGCGCAGCTGGAGCGGTGGGCGCGGCGGGCGCAGTGGGTGCGGCGGGCGCAGTGGGTGCGGCGCCGCACCCGGCACCCGCCACCGCGCGCAGGGACCACGAGCGCTTCATGGCGGCGGCGATCGAGGAGGGGCGCAGGAACGAGCGCTACCCCTTCGGGGCGGTGCTGGTGCGCTCGGGCGAGGTGGTGGCCCGGGGCGTCAACGCGGCGCAGGACGGCCCGACCTACCACGGCGAGATGGTCGCCATCGACGACTTCGGGCAGCCCTACGGCAGCCCCGAGTGGGCGGGCACCTCCCTGTACACCACCGCCGAACCCTGCCCCATGTGCATGAGCGCCTGCGCCTGGGCCGGCATCGGCCAGGTCGTCTGGGCCACTTCGATCGAGGGGCTGCGCCGCACCGGCCTGGACCAGATCGACCTGTCCGCCGTCGACGTGGCCAAGGCCGCCGACTCCTTCTACCACCCGCGACTGCTGCTGGGCGGGGTGCTGGCCGCCGAGACGGACGAGTTGTTCCGCCGCGCCCAGGTCATCCGCGGTGGTGGTGGCGGGCCCGGCGACCGTGCGGCCACCGGGCCTTTCGGCGAAGGGGTCTGACCTATCGCCAGGAGGGCACGATCGAGAGCCGGGCGGCGTTCGGGGCGACGTCGCAGAAGTAGGTGATCGCCTCACCCCGGGCCACGTAGTCCTTGCCGGCCGCGTCGCACGCGGCGCCGCTCGGGTACATGCCGATGTAGACGAAACTGGCAGCCTGCGCGGACGGCGCGGCCAGCAGCGCGCCGGCAGCCAGTAGTCCGGTCAGACTCAGGGTCGAAATCGCTTTGCGCATGGGTGTGTTGCTGCCTTCCTGTTCCGGTGGCGAGGGCTCCGGTCGTGATGATCCGGTGCCCGGTGCGCAGCAGCCTCGTGCACCGGCGGACGGAGGGCAATGGTCGAGACCAATTCGGCCGGAAGCCGCCGGGGCCGCCTGGGCGGCGGACTCCCGGGGCGCGACGGCCCCAGCCCTCGGTCCGTCGGCGAAGGACCGCACCCTCCCCCGCCCCGCAGGCCCCCGGGGCGGAGCGGTCACCCGGTGGGGCGAGGGCGGGGAGACCCGCGCGTTCCGGCCAGTGGTCCAGACCAATTGGGCATGCTCAGCACAACCCGGGCAGGTTCCGGCACACCCCGGACCGGCCCCGGCTCAGCCCGTCGGACCGGCCGCCGGGCGGCCGCGCACCCCCCGGACGGCGCGGGCGGCCCGGGCGGCCCGGCCGAAGGGCTGCTCCGCCGTGCCGGCGGCCGCGGCCGCGCCGCCGACACCACCGCCACCACCGCTGCGGTCCGGCAGGTCGTTGGCGATCACGGCCGCCTCGGTCAGCAGCCCGCGCACCTCGGTGGCGCGGTAGAAGATCCGCGTACCCTCCCGGCGGGCCACCACCAGACCCGCCGCCCGCAGCTTCGCCAGGTGCTGCGAGGTGGCCGCCACGTGCGCGCCCAACAGCTCGGCCAGCTCGCTGACCGGCAGCTCCCGGCGGCTCAACGCCCACAGCAACCGGTACCGCGACGGGTCGGCCACCGCCTTCAACACCGCCACCGCCCGCTCGGCCGCATCCGCGTCCCAGGCCTCGTCCTTCGCACCACCCATACGCCGATCGTACCGACGCCCGCCCCGGCCCCCACCCCCGGCAAGCACCCCCACCCCGGCAGTACGGCCCCAGCAGCAGAAGTCGGCCCCGCCGACTTCCGGTGCCCTACTCCGCGCGGGTTCCGTTCAGGTAGGCGAGTACCGCCAGGACGCGGCGGTTGTCGTCGTCGGAGGCGCCGAGGCCGAGCTTGGCGAAGATGTTGGAGGTGTGCTTGCTGACCGCGCCCTCGCTGAAGTGGAGCCGCAGGGCGATCGCGGCGTTGGAACGGCCCTCGGCCATCATCTCGAGCACGTCGCGTTCGCGCGGGGTCAGCATCGCGAGCGGCTCGTCGTAGGCGTTGCGGGCCAGCAGGCGGGTGATCACCTGGGGGTCCATGACGGTGCCGCCGGCGGCGACGGTGTGGACGGCGTCGACGAACTGGTCGGCCTTGGAGACCCGGTCCTTGAGCAGGTAGCCGACGCCGCCCGCGCCGTCGGCGATCAGCTCCCGGGCGTAGAGCTGCTCGACGTGCTGGGAGAGCACCAGCACCGGCAGTCCGGGCTGTTCGCGGCGGGCCGCCAGCGCGGCCTGGAGGCCCTCGTCGGAGTAGGTGGGGGGCAGCCGGACGTCGACCACGGCGATGTCGGGGCGGTGCTCGGCGAGCGCGGCGGACAGTTCCGGCCCGCTCTCCACGGCCGCGACGATGTCGTGGCCGTGGGCGCTCAGCAGGAGTTCGAGTCCGTCCCTCAGCAGGACGAGGTCCTCGGCGAGGACAACACGCACGGTAGCTCCATGATCAGCCTGGTCGGGCCCCCCGGGGGGCTGGTCAGCGTGAGCGTACCGTCGAACACCGCCAGCCTGCGCTGGATGCCCCGCAGGCCGCTGCCGCCCTCCGGGTCGGCGCCGCCCCGACCGTCGTCGAAGACCTCGGCGCGGAGCAGTCCGGCGGCGTGGGTGAGCTCCACCCCGGCGTGGCGGGCGTCGCCGTGCTTGACCGCGTTGGTGAGCGCCTCGCTGACCGCGAAGTACATCGCCGACTCCACCGGCGCCTCCGCCCGTCCGGGCAGTTCGGCCCGGACCTCGACCTTCAACGGCACGTCCAGCGCGAGCGCCCGGATCCCTTCGGCGAGGCCGCGTTCGGCGAGCACCGGCGGGTGGATGCCGCGCACCAGGTCGCGCAGCTCCTGGAGGGCCTGGGTGACGTTCTCCTGGGCGTCCGTCACCACCTGCTTCGCCTTCTCCGGGTCCCGGTCGATCAGCGGTACCACCGCGCCGAGCCGCAGGCTGACGGCGACCAGCCGGGCCTGGGCGCCGTCGTGCAGGTCCCGTTCGATCCGGCGCAGCTCGGCGGCCTGGGCCTCGGTGGCGTCCAGCCGGATCTCGGTGAGCTGCTCGACCCGATGGGCCAGCCGGGAGCGCTCGGTGGGGCCGAGCAGGGTACGGGTCCAGCGGCCGTGCAGGTGCAGTGCGGGCCCGGCGAGGGCGAGTCCGGCGGCCACCAGGACCAGGCCGAGCAGCGGTCCGAGCAGCCCGGGCAGCGGCAACAGGCCGTAGCCGGGGCCGGGTTCGGGCAGTACGGGCTGCGCCAGCCCGTACAGGCCGTAGCCGGTCAGCAGGACGGGCGCGGCCGCGACGGCGCCGCCGACCAGCGGGTCGACCAGCAGCCAGGCGGCGTCCCGCCAGGTCGCCGGGTCGTTCCAGAGCCAGCGGAGCTTGAGCGCGAAGCCCGCGAACCAGCGGTTCTTGTGGTAGTCGTGGCCGGTCCAGTACCAGCCGTGCAGGGTGCGTTCCAGCGCCGGGCGCGGCACGTACGGCACCGGTACGGGCACCTGGGACCAGTGGCCGGAGGCCCAGCGGGCGGCCGTGGCGGCGGAGCGGACCACCCGGGTCGTCACCGGGAACAACGGGACCAGCCCGGCGCCGACCCAGAGCAGGAACGAGACCACGAAGAGCACGCCCATCACCGCGCCGACCGGGATCAGCAGGGTGAGGACGGCGAGGCGGCCGAGCGCCAGGAGGGCGGTGCGCAGCGCCTCGGCGCCTCGGGACTGCGGGGTGCTCACGGGGTGGGCCTCCGGTCGGCTCGACGGTTCTGTGCGGTGTCCTGCTGTGCGGTGTCCTGCTGTGCTGCCCTGCGGCTGTGCTGTGCTGCCCTGCGGCTGTGCTGTGCTGCCCTGCGGCTGTGCTGTGCTGTGCTGTGCTGGACGATCATGATGGCAGCCCCGCAACGGGCCCGGCTCAGCCCCCCGTTACGCCCTCGGCCGCCCGCTCGGCCGCCTGCTTGGCGCGGATCAGCCGGTACACCCCCACGAAGCACACCGAGCCCAGCAGGATGAACCCCGTCGCGACCGGCACCTGCCAGGCGGGCGGCAGGTACAGGGCCAGGAACCAGCTCCGGTTGGCCGGCGCGAGCAGCGACATGGCCAGCGCCACTGCGCCCTGCGGGGCCGTGCTCAGCACCCCGGCCGTCACCAGCAGCCCGGCGACCGCGGTCCGGCGGCGGGAGAGCTGGTCCAGCAGGTCCTGCTCCTGCGGCGAGCGGTCCGCCGAGCCGGCCTTCCGGCGGACGCCCTTGCGCATCACGTCCAGCAGTTCCGGCCCGCGGGTCTCCAGTCGGCGCCGGGCCGCCCGGCCCATCCACCCGGCGAACAGCAGCCCGGTGGCCAGGCCGACCGCCGTGCCGCCCCAGCGCAGCGGTGCGCTGTGCAGCAGCGTCCCGGCCAGCACCACGCCGGTGGCCGGCAGCGCGGCGAACAGCTGGAGCAGCAGGACGGCGAGGCTCTGCATCCGGACCTGGTCGCCGCTCTCGTCGCTGAATCCGTCCAGCGGGTTGCCGCCCGGCCGGTCCGGGAACGGCGCCGGGCCGAGCAGCGACATCAGCGGCACCAGCCCCGCGCCCGCACCGAGCACCGTCGGCAGGGCGGCCAGCAGCCAGGGCCAGGCCCAGCCGTTCGGGACGGCCACCGTCCCGGCGACGGTGAGCAGCAGCGCGGCCGGGCCGACCAGCAGCAGCCAGGCCAGCTGCCGGGCCCGGACGTCGATCCGCTCGGCGCCAGGGGCGACCAGGGTCAGCCAGAGGGCGCCGGCGTCCAGCCCGTACAGGCTGGAGCCGAGCGCACCGGCGTACAGCGCCGTGACCACGCCCGTCCACGGCAGTACGGTCGGGAAGCCGCCGAGCACCGGCAGCAGGCCGGTGAACAGGCCGGTCCACAGGGCGATCCGCAGGAAGCGGGCCCGGCGCGGGTCGCGCGCCCACAGGCGCAGCTCCTTGCCGAGAACGGCGGCCCCGGGGGTGTCCGGGAGGAGCCGCGGGCGGCCGCGCCGACGGCCGGCGGGCCGTCCGCCCCCCGCCGTACCGCGCACCAACTGCCGGGCCAGCAGGGCCGTCCAGGCGGCGAACAGCAGCCCGCACAGGGCGAGCAGTCCGCCGAGGCAGGCGCCGACCAGGACCCAGTCGGAGCGCCGGGCGGCGTCCACGGCGACCACCGACCAGCCGGAGGGCAGGACGCGCACCACCGTGCCGATGGTCGGCGCCCAGTGGCCGCCCAGCAGCTTGAAGAAGAAGGCGATCCCGAACCAGCCGGTGTTCAGGAACCCGCAGACCAGGCCGACCAGCAGCGCCGACAGCTCCCAGCCCAGCCGCGACCGGGCCACCCGGCCCAGGCCCTGCACGCCGAGCTTGGCGAGCACCACCACGAACAGCAGCTGGAGCAGCATGGCGGGCACCGCCACCAGCGCGGGCAGCGGCCCCAGCCCGGCGCCGAACACCACCAGCACGGCGAAGGCGACCAGGGCGACCGCCGGGGTGACGCCGACGAACGAGGCGGCCAGCAGGCCCAGCGCCAGCCGGCGCGGAGGCTGGGGCACCAGCGCGAAGTACGACAGCCGCAGGGTCGGGTCCCCGCCGGTGAGGGTCGGCCCGACCGCCCAGCCGACCGTCCAGACCAGCAGCACCAGGGCGATCGTGCCCACCCCGGCCTCCGGCGCCGGGAAGTCCACCAGGCCCAGCAGGGCCGTGCCCACCGCCACCAGGCCGCCGCACACCCCGCCCGCGATCAGGCTCGCCGCCCGCGGGCCGGACATCGACCGCCGCAGCACGGCCAGCTTCATCCCGGTCAGGACGACGACGGGGTTCGGCACGCCCCCGGGATCCGGCACGCCCCCGGACTTCACGACGCCAGCCACGACAGCCCCTCCTCCCCACCGGTACGGGCGCCGACCAGCTCGACGAAGACGTCCTCCAGCCCCCGCCCGGCCCGCACCTCCGCCACCGGCCCGGCCGCCAGCACCCGGCCCCCGGCGATCACACCGACGTGGTCGCAGAGCTGCTCCACCAGCGCCATCACGTGACTGGAGAACACCACCGACCCGCCCGAGGCGACGAAGCGCCGCAGGATCGCCCGGATCGTCGCCGCCGACACCGGGTCGACCGCCTCGAACGGCTCGTCCAGCACCAGCAGCCGCGGCGCGTGCAGCAGCGCCGTCGCCAGACCGATCTTCTTGCGCATCCCGGTCGAGTAGTCGATCACCGGGGTGTCCCCGGCCCCGTCCAGCTCCAGCACGGCCAGCAGCTCCGCCGCCCGCGCGTCCACCGTCGCCCCCGGCAGCCCGCGCAACCGCCCCAGGTAGTGCAGCACTTCGGGCCCGCTCAGCCGCTCCGGCAGCATCATCCCGTCCGGCAGCACCCCCACCAGCGCCTTGGCCCGCACCGGGTCGCTCCACACGTCGACCCCGAGGACCGCCGAACTCCCGGCGTCCGGCCGCAGCAGCCCGACCGCCATCGACAGCGCGGTCGTCTTCCCGGCGCCGTTCGGCCCGACCAGCCCGTAGAACGACCCGCTCGGCACCAGCAGGTCCACCCCGTCCACGGCCACGTGCGCCCCGAACCGCTTCCGCAGCCCCACCAACCGCAGCGCCGGCTGCACCGATCCCCGCACGACGACCTCCCCGTCCCACCACCACCCGCCCCGGAGGCGGCTCGTGACCGAATCTAGGGACACCGCCCCGCCCGCAGAATCCACCTGCCCCCCGAACAGGGGTGGGCCTGGCCCCACCCCTGGCGCGCCAGACGAAAAGGCGGTGCCCCGCCTCCCTGTTTCGGGGAGGCGGGGCACCGCCGGGTCACGCTCGGCCGCTCAGCACTGCACAGGCGAGGCGACCTTCTCCAAATTGAGGTCGATCCGTTCCTCGGCGTGTTGACCGTCCCGCTGGACGACCACCCGGTACGAGCCCTGGAGTTCCTGCGGAATGACGACGGTGTAGATCGTGCGTGGGATGCCCTCGACGCGGGTCGAGTAGGCAGCACGTGCCGGGAAGTCCCGGCCCTGACATACCAGGTGGTCGACCGACTCTCCGCTCGCGATGAGCGTCACCGCCCACGACGTCCGTCCGTGGGCACTGAACCGCCCGCCGCCCATGAAGATCTCGGCCCCGGGAACGTGCTGCGCCGGAATCGACGCGAGCGTCGCACACGTGGTGCTCGGACCGGCCACCGACGCGGTACAGATCTCGCCGGTCTTCTCGGTCTGCCAGATCAACTCCGTTCCGTAGCCGCCGTCGTACTCAGCCACCGAGAACGCTCCGCCCGCCGGCATCCGTCCGCCCTCCTCGGCCATCCGGACGACCTGGCGCTTGATGTCGTCCGGAAACGCCGGTCCAGGAGTGGCCCCCGCAGGATCCTTCACGGTCGGCGTCGGAACGACCGGCGGAGCGGAGGACGGCACGGCGGCAGCGGAGCCACCTCCTGTGACGTCCGGCGCCACCTCTCCCCGAGGGGCCCCGCTGCACGCGCAGGCTCCGAGCACCAAGCCCAGGAGAACGACACCGAACCTCACCACTGATCCTCTCACTTCGTCAGTCATCCTCTCCTCGACGGGGTTCCGCGCCGCCCTGGACGCGTGCCCCCCGGGGGGGCCGGGCCCGCGCATAGTGTTGGACCAGGCCCGGCCCGGGGGGGGGGTGTTGTAAATAAAAAACCACGCTC
>NZ_JBHYGR010000063.1:34748-49457 GCF_042738155.1 Kitasatospora sp. NPDC059088
GCGCCCGGTTTGTTTTTTTTAAAACACACCACATCTTAACAACTCTTTCTTAATTACCCCCCCCCGGGGGGGGGGCCCGCCCCCCCCGGGCCCGGCCCCCGGGGCGCCCCCGGAACTCCTACTTGTCGACAGCCTCGGCCGGCGCGTGGTCGTAGACGACCCGGTTCCAGCTGAGGAACTGGTAGGTGCCCCACTCCTTCGTGGTCACCGTGCCGTCCTCGTGATAGTAGGTGGTCACATAGTTCGTCCGACGGCCCAACGGCGAGAACCCGTACTCCTTGTCGGCCGGAATCTGAGCCGTGGTGTTGGTGGTCTCCTGGGTGGTAGTGCTCTTCCCGTCGGTCCTCGTATTGGTCTCCTCCTCGCCCCACTCGTAGTTGTACTCGATACTCCCCTCCGCGGTCGTCTTCGCGAATCCGAGCACGCTGCCTTCCACCGAGACCTTCGCTCCGGTCTTGATGTTCTGGTTGTTGCTCTTCTTCTTCGCGTACTGCTCGGACCACTGGGTCGCCTGGGTCGTGGAGGCACCGACCGAGACCGACAACGGTATGTTGCTCTTCTTCAGCTCCGCACCGATCTCGTAGTTGATCTGGTCGTCCGGTTGACCCTTCTGCACCGTCGAATGGCCGACGACACCAGCCCCTCCAACGGGAACCTGACTCTCCGTGTAGGCGTTGGGATGCGGCTTCGAAAGCGCCCTCTTGACGAACTCGACGTAACCCGCCTTGCGGATCGGTTCCGCCCTCTTGATCTCGGCCACGATCCGCTGGTAGTTCGGGCCGTCCTGGGTCGTGTCGACCTTGGTGCCCATGTTGGAGCACTTGGCGAAGCCGGTCGCGCACTCCTCGAGCGCCATGCCGGTGGGGTCCGTCTTGTTCACCGGGTCGTTGTTGCTGTACGCGTAGGCGTTCCACTGCTGCGGGTCGTCGGCCAGCATCAGCGGGTCCGGGCTGAGGAAGCGGCCGGTGCCGGGCTGGTACTGGCGGGCGCCCAGGGTGGTGAAGCCGGTCGCGTCGTCCTTCAACCCGTTGACGAAGCCCTTGTCACCGGCCCACGAGGTGCCGCTGCCGGAGCCACGGAGGACGCCGAAGGGGTCGGTCCAGCGGCGGTTGACGTCGGTGGTCGCCGAGTCGATCGACAGGGTGCCGGTGCCGTGCTGGTCGGCCAGCTGGTAGGTGAGCTTGGTCGGTCCCTGGCGGACGAGGGTGACGCCGCCGGGGAGGGCGTAGTAGCGGGTGCCGGTGCTGGCCTTGGCGCCGGTGTCGTAGGTGAGTTCGTCTCCGGCGCCGAGGTTGACGGTGACCTTGCCGGGGTTGCGGCGGACCAGCTGGTTGCCGTCCGCGTCGTAGACGTAGGACGTCGTCGCACTGCCCTGCTTCATCGTGGCGAGCTTGCCCTCGACGTCCCAGGTCAGGTCCGCGCCGTTGGCCGCGTCCACCGCGTTCCAGGTGTGGGAGTCCCACTTCGGGGCCCAGCCCGGCGCGTACACCATGAACTTGCCGTCGTCCTGGACGACCGCGAAGTACTTGCTGTTCGGCCCGACCCACGACTGCGAGGACCACAACGGAACCCGCTGCGGGTCGTAGACCACGAAGTTGCCGTCGTCCTGCATCGTCGCCCACGCACCCGGGTGGTTGGCCGTGTTCGTCGACCACACCACCAGGCCGGTCCGCAGCGAGGTCAGCACCAGGTTGCCGTCCGACTGCATGGTGAGCTGCACGCTGCTGGAGCGCACCGACTCGCCCGGGTTGAGCACGAAGCCCGCGCCCATGGTCTTGTTCGCGCCCGGGTTGGCGATCTTCGTCGTGTTGCCCGCCGCGTCGTACTGGTAACTCCCCGGCGTGCTGCCGTTGTTCGGGAACGTCGACTTCACGGCCGACGGCGCGTGCGGACCACCCGCACCCGTCCCCGTGTTGCGGCTCCCCGCGGCAGGCACGTCCTGACCGATCGTCAGGTCCTTCGACACATCGCCGGTCGGGTTGTGCATGACCAGCTTCGTCCGGTTGCCGACCGCGTCGTAGGTGTAGTCCTGCCAGTACGGCGCACTACCCCCCACCGTCGTCTTCGACGGAGCCGAAACCCCACTCGTAGGAGAGGAGTTGGCGCAGGACCCCTGGCCCGCCAGTGACGGGGTGGGCTGGTTGAGCTTCCCGGTGTCCGACCATGCCGTGGTCAGCCGGCCCAGGTAGTCGTACGTGAAGCACTGCAGGTCCGTCCGGTCCGGGCTGTTGTCCGGAATCGTGCGCACCGCCGTGACCCGACCGGCCGGATTGTAGGCGTAGGTCGTGTTCTGGACCGTACCCGTGGTGGCCGTCTGCTTGTCCACGTACTGCGTCAGCAGGCGTCCGGTCGACTCGTCGTAGGTGTTCGTCGAGACGACCTGCGTCCCCCACGGATTCATCGTGGTCCGGGTGTTGCGCCCGTACGCGTCCCAGTCCGCCTGCCGCAGGTAGGTCGCCCCGGAGCCGCTGACGTCGTTGAGCTGTCCGTAGCTCTCGTAGTTGTAGCCGACGGCCTCCTTGGCGAGGTCGCCCGCTGCGGCCCGGGTGTCGCTGACCATGGATCCGGTGACCGGGTTGTAGGCGGCCGA
This sequence comes from Kitasatospora sp. NPDC059088, assembly GCF_042738155.1. Lineage (NCBI taxonomy): Bacteria > Bacillati > Actinomycetota > Actinomycetes > Kitasatosporales > Streptomycetaceae > Kitasatospora > Kitasatospora sp. NPDC059088. The sequence goes on from NZ_JBHYGR010000063.1 coordinate 37,339, forward strand.
GTACTCGAAGCTCACCTGCCCGGCCTGCCCGATCTCACTGCCCGGAAGGGAGATGCTGGTCCTGGTCGGGCGATAGGCCGTGTCGTACTCGCTCACGGACTTGGTGTAGGCCGCACCCCCGGCACCACCCACGTACCGGGTCGAGCTGGCGATCTGGCCCTTCGCGACGGTGTCGTAGGTGTAGCCGGTCAGCTGGTTCCCCGGGGCCACCGATCCGTTGAACGTGCCGGTCTTGCGACCCAGCAGGTCGTAGGCGAAGGCCATGGTCTGCCCACGCGCGTCCGTGCTGGTGGCGAGTCGGCTCGCACCGTCGTAGGTTCGGGTCGAGACACCGGTGTCCGGGTCGTCGACCTTCACCTGACGACCGCGCTGGTCGTAGGTGTAACTCCAGGTGTTCCCGGCCGAGTCCGTCCGGGTCGCCGTCTGGCCGCCCGGCGTGTAGGTGTAGCCGGACACGTCGGCATCCGCCCGGTTGCCGGTGGCGGAAGACGTCCGGTACTGCCAGAGCTGGCTGGTCCGCCCGCGGGCGTCGGTGACCGTGCTGGTCGGCGTGGCTCCGGCCGGCGGCGAGACGTCGATCCGGTCCGCACCGGGGTACGCCGTCGTCGTGGTGCTCTGCGGCTTGCCCAGCGCCACGAACTGGGCGCTCACCGCACGACCCAGACCGTCGAACCCCATGACGCTCTGGTTCGGGACCATCGCGCCGTCCGGGATCCAGCGCGTGGTGTTCGGCGCGTTGGTGTCCTCGTAGTACGTGTTGTACTTCCGGTTCACCCTCCCCTGCGAGTCGTAGAACGTGTCCGTGACCATCCGGCCGTGGTAGGCCGAGATCGCCGGGTCGCCCTGCGTCTGCACCACCCGGCCCAGACCGTCCATGATCTGCGTCGCCGTACCGTAGGCAGTGCCGGTGGGGCGCAGCGACTTCGTCGTCACCGTGGACGGCATCGAGCCGCCGTTGACCGCGTAGTCGAACGTGAAGTTGGCACCTGCCGTGGTGTCCCGGCCGGGGATCCAGACGGCCTTCAGACGGCCCAGCCCGTCGTGGCTCTGGGTGACGGTGCGAGTGTTGGCATCCGTCGTGGTGAGCAGCAGGGCGCGGGCCGGGTTGTAGGTGGAAGTGCTCTCCCGACGGGTGCCCGCGTCCGGCGCACCGGCCGGGGCCGCGGATCCGGTGACCACCTTGTTCGGCAGCTCGCCCGGGTTGGCCGAGCTGTACGCCGTGGTCGTGACCGCGCCGTTCGGGTTGGCGCTGTCGGTGACCGTCGGGTCCGTCACCGAGGTGACCCGGCCGTACTGGTCGTACGTGCTCGCACTCGTGGCGACGTACTGCGCCGAGCCGTTGGCGTCGTAGCCGTTCAACACCTGACTGCCGGTGGCTTCGGCCTTGGTGCCGGCGGTGCCGAAGCCCTGGCCGTCGTAGAGCGTGCGCGTGTCGGAGACCGTGTTGGACGCGTTCGCGTCCGCGGTGCACGCGTTGGCGCCCGAGGTGACGAACTGCTCGGAGACCAAGCCGGTCACCTGGGGGTTCGCGGCGCCCGCGTAGCGGTAGCGGGTGCAGAGGTCCGGGGTGCCGTCGGCCGTGCTCAGCGACGTGGTGACCCGGTTGTTGTTCCCGGCGTCCGTGGTCGACACCGTCGTGGTGGTGCGGGTGCCCGTGGTCGCCGCCGAGGTACTCACGGCTGTGGTCCTGGTGGCCGCGTACTGGGCGACCAGGTCCGGCAGGCCGGCGCGCTTGTGGGTGGCCGTCACCGCCGGGTTCTCGTAGGAGTTGACGGTGTACGAGAGCGGCGACCCTGCGGCGCTGGACGTGTCCGCGTACGCGTCCGTCTCCAGCACACGCCCGGTCAGCCATCCTTCGTCCGGGCGACTGCCGCTCTTGACCCCGGCCACCGTGGCCGCCCTGGGCTTGGCATCGGCCTTGAGGTCGCCGTTCATGCCCTGGTGGTAGCTGGTCGTGCTCTTCGCCTGGGGGCCGTCCTTGCCCGAGCCGGTCACGGTGGTGACGCTGGCGTAGCCGTGGAACTGGTCCCAGGTGCGATAGTCGGACTCGACCAGCGCGCTGTCGTTGCGGTGCCAGGCCGCCGGGCCGTAGGTGTAGGAGGTGGTCATCGGCACGGAGCCGGCGACGAGGTTGCCGTTCGGGTCGACGGTCACCGTGTCGACCGGGTAGCGCAGGAACCAGTCGTCCACCGTGGACTGCACACCGGTGTCGAACCACTTCACGTTGAAGCAGCTCATCGAGTTGCCATCGGCCGAGGACGGCATCCGCCCGGCCGTCCGCGAGCACGAGTCCTTGGTGTAGGACACCACGATCGTGCCACCGGTCTCGGTCGTGATCACCGCCATGCGCGGCCGGTTGTAACGCGGACGCGCCGGCACCAGGCCGTCGACCCGGTTGGGCAGCAGCAGGTCCGCGAAGGTCACCGCCGGAAGCGCCTGCTCGGCCTGCCCGTTGGCAGTGTCCTTGCCCGTCCGCTTCACCGACTGCAACCAGGCGATCGGTGCGTTCTCCGTCGCGTTCTGCGGCGTCTTGAACACGTGGGTCAGCTCGTACTTGTCCACCGGACGGTACGAACCGCCGGAGCGGATCGAAGTCGTGATCCCGTTCAGCCACTTCGTCGACCAGTACGTGGGACCGTAGTTGGTGCAGGCACCACTGTCCTGGCACTGCTTGTCCATCGGGACGTCCGGCCAGTTGGCGGCGTTCGCCGCCGTACGCTGCGCCGGATCGCACGCCGACGCGTCCGACACGCACCGCTCACCCGAGTCGAAGTCGACCCGCGCCGCCGCCTGGTACGAACCGCCCGCACCCAACTGGTCCGACAGCAACTGCCCGTAGGTGATCGCGGCCAGCACCCCGCCACGCGTGTACGCGGTGTTCGTACCCTTACCCGCGTTCTGCGCACCACCGCGCGCATACCAGTTGGTCTCGGGCGTGTACGCGTACGTGGTCAGATTCCCGTGCGCGTCGACCACGTAGTCGAGGTTCCACCGCCACGCGCTCTGGCACCACGAACCCTTGCCCTTCGACCCGTCGTAGCACGGGTCGCCCGGGTTCGGCGAGTACACCGGAACCGTCCACGCCGACTTGCTCTCCGGACCCGCCTTGCTCGGCGAACCGTCCGCCGCCGGAAGCTGGTTGAGCCCGAAGTAGTACACCGTCCCCGAGGTATCCGTCACCTTCAGATAGGAACCGTTCCAGGTGCCGTTGTTGGCACCCGTCAGGAACTCGACCTTCGTCCCGTCGTCGTCCTTCAGGCGCCACTTGCACCGCGACTGCTCGTCCGCCGCCGTCCCGGCGACGCACGACGAGTCCTCCGGCACCAGCTCACCCGCATGCCCGCCCAGCGACAGCGTCAGGTTCGGACCACCCCAGCACTGATCGCCCGAACCGGGAACGCCCGCCTTGTCGCACGGGCGATAGGCACGCTCCACGAAGCCGGCGCCGAGGTCCCAGCCGTCACCGATCCAGGACGCCTGGGCGTTCGTCGACGCCGTCTTCCCGTCCACCGACGCCGAGTCGTAGCCGAGCGCCAGCGGTGGAGCGCCGCCGCCGAGGGCGGGCGGCACGGCGATCGGGTAGCTGTAGGTGAAGGAACCCGACGACCCTCCTGCCGCCCACGCCTGGCTGGGCGAGAACGGTGTCGCACTGTAGCTGCCCGTTCCACTGGTGGGCGTCCCGTCCAGCGTCAGCAGGAGCTGTGGCGCCCCCGACGCCACTCCGGCGGACAGCGACTCAGCCCGCTGCCGGGCCGTCGCGGTGCCCGTGGCGGGCAGGTCCACATCCGCGACCAGCTGCTTCGCCCGCTCGTCGTAGTGCGAGGCCACCGGCGTCCGCACCTGACAGGCTGCGTCACCCGGGCTGGTCAACGCGCATTCGGGCAGGACCGACAGCTGGGCGCGGTGGGCGAAGTCCCCGCCGAACCCCACGGAGCCCAGGTCGATCCCAACCCTGACCTTGCCCACTTCCGCGCCGTCACTGCGCGAGAGGGCCACGACCGTCCGACTGTCCGCACCCTCTACCGTCCTGACCCGCACCGAGCCCGAGGCCGGAGTAGCGGCCGCATCGGCCGGCGCCAGCCAGACCGGAAGGTCACCCGCCTGCCTGGACGCCCCCTTGTCCAGACCCACCACCGCGCTACCGGCCACCGGCTTCGGTGCCGCCTTGGGCGGCACCCAGTTGGGCGAGCCGGTCTGCGGCGTCGAAGCCTTGGGCTTGTCCGCCGCTCCGGGGACCGAAGCGGTCCTCGCCAACGGCGTGTTCGGCGGAGACCAGATCCCGTCCTTGTCCCCACCCGACGGCGCCGAGAAGGCGGGCACCAACGGCGACAGGAGCGACCCCAGGACCGCCAGCGTGCCCACCAGTGCCAGTCGGGACCGGAACCGCCCGGGCGGTCCCTCCTCCCTGTCCGGCCCCCGCCGGAAGTGGACATGATCGATCAACATCCCTACCCCCTTACAGACTGACTGCCTGTCATCCGCAGAACACGCGCGAACGGATGACCCCGGCGGAGAGTAAAGGGCAAGCAAGACGCAGGTCTAGGGAATTGCTGATTCGACCATCACGTGACGCACATCATGGTCGGCTTGAATCGGAATCCGTCGGGCCAAATCGGGCACGAACACCGAAAACCCCAGTTGACTGCTCCTTTGCCGAGCACGGTAGTTTGTCCACGGTGACACCAGCGCCCGCCGACCAAGCGGCTCCACCGCTGCGACCAGCAGCATCAGGCCGTCACACCTCGCTGCGGGATACCCGGTGACCCGTTCCGCAGGAAGCCGGCCCTGCGGCAGGACACATCGGGCACGGCTTGCCTGTCGTGTACGTTCGTCACTTCTCCGGTCGAACCGGTCAAGGCGTGCGGCGCATCGGGCTGCCATTCGGCCATTAGCGGAAACAGGTGCCCCGTCCAGTGCAGTCCGCACTCCCCGCAGGCGCGCCCGGCCACCCCGCCGCCGGGTGCGGCTCACGCCTCCAGGCACAGCGCCGGGCCGTGGAAGAGGCGGTCCTCCTCGTACGGCCCCTGGTGCAGTCCGTACGGGGTGAACCGGCGCAGGTAGTAGTCGATCCACGTCCCGTCGAAGGACACCGGCGCAGCGGCGAAGGCCCGCGGCCCGGGCAGTGACCGGACCCACTCCACGTAGCCGGCCATCACCTGGGCGACCGGCTGCGGGTCCGCGGTCGCGGCCTCCCAGGTGCCCGGCTCGGAGTCGAACCACTCCTTGGTCCGCGGGTTCGGCGCAGCCCCGGGGAGCGGTTCGAGGACGGCCTCGAACTCGCCGAAGGTCCGCCCGTCCGTCGTCGTGGCGACGGAGGCGAAGGACCGCATCGAGTTGGCGCCGGCCCACGGGCCGTCCACCTCGATGTCCGTCACCACGTAGGTCCAGTCACTGGGTTCAGTCATGCTCCCGACGCTACCCGTGCCCTCCCGGCGCCCTGGCTCCGGCCGTCAGGTGTCCAGGGCGTGGCCGGTGGTCGCGTCGACGTGGGCCGGGACGGGGTCGTGGCGGTCGCCGACCGTGGGGGTGCCGGTGGGTTCGAACATCAGGATCGCGGCGCCGTCCGGGGCGGACGGCTTGTGCTCGGTGCCGCGCGGGACGGTGAAGACGGAGCCCTTCGGGAGCAGCACGGTGCGTTCGCCGGCGGGTTCGCGCAGGGAGATGCGGAGTTCGCCGTCGAGGACGAGGAAGAACTCGTCGGTGTCGTCGTGGGCGTGCCAGACGTGTTCGCCGTGGACCTTGGCGATCCGGACGTCGTAGTCGTTGACGCGGGTGACGATGCGGGGGCTCCACAGGGCGTCGAAGGAGGCCAGGGCCTGGCCGAGGGCGATGGGTCGGTTGCTCATGCGCCCATCCTGGGCCGGCCCGCCCGCCCGGCGTGAGTGCTAGACATGGCACATGTCGCAAGGATCCTCGCAGCCGCAACCACCGCAGCAGCCGCACCCCCCGACGGCCGGCCCGCACCGGGTGGTCGTGATCGTCGACGCCAACTCGAACCCCTTCGAACTCGGCTGCGCCACCGAGGTGTTCGGTCTGCGCAGGCCGGAGGTCGGCCGCGAGCTGTACGACTTCCGGCTCTGCTCCCCCGAGCCCAGCACCCTGATGCGGGACGGGTTCTTCACCCTCACCGGGGTCGCCGGCCTGGAGGCGGCCGACACGGCGGACACCCTGATCGTCCCGAACCGGCCCGACGTCGAGGTGCCGCGCCGCCCCGCCGTACTGGAGGCCGTCCGGCGGGCGCACGCGCGGGGCGCGCGGCTGGTCGGGTTCTGCAGCGGCGCCTTCACGATGGCCGAGGCCGGGGTCCTGGACGGGCGGCGGGCCACCGCGCACTGGCAGTGGGCGGACGACTTCCGGGCCCGCTTCCCGTCCGTCCGGCTCGAACCGGACGTGCTGTTCGTGGACGACGGCGACATCCTGACGGCCGCGGGCAGCGCGGCCGCGCTCGACCTGGGCCTGCACGTGGTGCGCCGCGACCACGGTGCCGAGATCGCCAACGCGGTGAGCCGTCGGCTGGTCTTCGCGGCCCACCGCGACGGCGGGCAGCGGCAGTTCGTGGAACGGCCGGTGCCCGAGCGGACGGACGAGTCGCTGGCGCCGCTGCTGGCCTGGGCGCAGGAACGGCTGGACGCACCGCTCACCGTCGCCGACCTGGCGGTGCGCGCGGCGGTCAGCCCGGCCACGCTGCACCGCCGGTTCCGCGCCCAGTTGGGCACCACACCGCTGGCCTGGCTCACCGGGGAACGGGTGGCCCTGGCCTGCCGGCTGATCGAGCGGGGCGAGTCCCGGATGGAGGTGGTCGCGCGCCGCAGCGGACTGGGCACGGCCGCCAACCTGCGGGTGCTGGTGCGCCGGGAGACGGGCATCTCGCCGTCGGCCTACCGGCACCGGTTCGGGCCGGAGGCGTCCCCGCGGGCGGAGCCCGCTCCGGCCCGGACACCACCCCCCGGGACGCCACCGCCCGGGACGGCGGGCACCGGGCCAGCGGGCACCGACCCGCTCAGTCGGTGATCCCGGCGAGGAAGGCCGCGAGTGCGGCGTGCAGCGCCTCCGGCCGCTCCAGGTGCAGGTCGTGCCCGGTGCCGGGGATGCTGACGGCCATGGTGGCGGGGCCCCGCCGGAGCATCTCATCGGCCTCCGCCGCCGGGACGAACCCGGACTGGCCCAGGACGACCAGCGTGGGGCAGGCGATCCGCGCCCACTCCGCCAGGAAGGACCGCTGGGTGAGCTCCGTCAGCGAGTCCACCATCACGTCCCGGTCGAAGCGCGGCCACCAGCCGCCGTCGCGTTCCTCCAGCCCGGCCGCCCAGCCCGCGCCGACCGATCCGCCGCCGAGGAACTCGACGGCCGCCTCGCGGGCGGGGAAGGGCGTCGGCCAGGAGTCGAGCCAGTCGCCGACCTCCCCGGCCACGTCCGGGTCGGGCCCGCCCGGGCCGGCCTCGACGAGTACCAGCCCGCCGACGAGTCCGGGGTGCGCGGCGGCGGTCAGCATGGCCGTGTGCCCGCCGAGTGACTGCCCGGCCAGGACCGGCCGTCGCAGCCCCAACTGCTCGACGACGGCCACCACATCGGCGACGTAGGCGGCACGGGAGACCTCCGGCGGGCGGCGCTCGCTCGCGCCGTGTCCGCGCTGGTCGACCGCGACGACCCGGTGGCGGGTGCTCAACTCCGCTGCCACCGCGTCCCATTCACCCGCGTGCCCGGCCAGCCCGTGCAGCAGCACGACGGGCCGGCCCGGCCCGGCCCAGTCCCGGCAGACGAGCCGGACACCGTCATGCGACACCAGCCGCTCGGACCATCCCACGTCGGGCCGCGCCACGCCGGTCCCTGCCTCACCGGTCCGTGCCTCGTCGGTCCGTGCCACGCCGGTCCCTGCCTCGTCGGTCGGTGTCACGTCGTCGTACCTCCGGGGAATCGGGCGGACCCCGATCATGTCGCAACGCCCCGTGCCGATCAACGGAGTTGCCCGTTCCGCAGCACCGGGCCCCCAACCGGCACTCCGCCGGTGGAGCAGCCAGCCGACCAGCACCACGAGGCCGGTCACCGGCCAGGTCGAAATGCTCAACGGGCCGGCCAGCAGCGGGTCGACGATGCGGCCCGAGACCTCGCGGGTCAGCGGCAGCGTGAACTCGTTGAGCGACAGGTGCGCCGCGACGGCCGCCCACACCGACCCGGTGGACAAGCGGATGGCGGCGATGACCGTACCCAGCAGCATGGCCGTCACCACGGCGACGGGTATGCCCAGCAGCACCGAATGGCCGGGGTAGCTCCCGCCGAGCGCCGTCATCGGGACGTGCCAGGCTCCCCAGATCGCGCCGCCGATCAGCAGGCCGCGGGTCCGTCCGTAGCGCAGCAACCGGGGCAACAGATAGCCCTGCCAGCCGAGTTCCTCGCCGAAGTACAGTGGTACGGACACCAGCGCGCTCAGCACCAGCGGCACGACCGTGCCGGGCCCGGGCAGGTGCGCGGGGGCGTACCAGCCGGTGAGCGTGGCGACGGTCAGACCGGCCGCGGTGAGGCCGAGCGGGATCGTCAACGCGACTGCCACGGAGCGAAGTTCGTGCCGCCAGGGAGTGGACCGGGCGAGCCCGAGCAGCCGCAGGGCCTGGCGCGGGCCCCGGCCGCGCACGGTGAGGCCGAAGGCGGTCAGGGCCGGCACCAGCATCATCAGGACCATGCACACCGCCGCCAGCCGTGGCGTCCCCTGCGCGGCGCTCGTCCGGCGGAGGCCGTCCAGCCAGAGCGGGACCATGGTGATCCAGGCGCCGACGAAACTGATCGTCAGGAACAGCACCAGCTCGGAGCGCGAGCCGTCCGAGGTGTTCGTTCGTTTCATGGCCGTGACGCTACGAACCGCGAGGGGGCCGGGACGATCGTGCAGGCGCGTCGACCGATGGTGTAGCACGCTCCACTGCGTCGGGAGCCCGAGGAGGGGAGACTGGCCGCCGTGAACGACACTTCGATGACGCGGGCGTCGCGGGCGGGCGCGGCGCGCTCGGCCCGTGCCGCCGGGTACTGCGCTGCCGTGTTCGCCCGGGGGCTGGCCCTGCTCGTACTGGTGCCCGTCCTCCTGTACTCGGCGGCGCTCTGCCTGGTCGGCGTGGGCCTGCTCGTCCTGCCGCCCGAACTCCGGCTGCTGCGGTGGCTCGCCGACGGCGAACGCGCCCTCCTGGGGCGGTGGACGGCGAACCCTCCGGCACCGGCCGGACCGCACCCGCGCAGGCGCCTGGGGGCGGTCCTCTCCGATCCGGCGACCGGCCGTGACCTGCGCTGGGCGGCCGTCATGGCGGTCGTCGGCACCGCGCTCGGGCTGCTCGGCACGGCGCTGTTCCTGTTCCCGGCCGCCGTGCTCGCGCTCGTCGGCCTGTGGTGGCTGTTCCCGGCCGACGATCCGATCAGGCCGCTCCTCAACGTCCCGGTCGACAGCTGGGGGTCCGCGCTCTACGCCGGGGTCCCCCAGTTCCTGCTGAGCGCGCTGCTCGCCCTGTTCGGCCCGCCCCTGCTCGCCAGGACGGCGGCCGCGCTGAGCCGGTGGCTGCTCGCCCCCTCGGCCGCCGCGGTCCTCGCCGAGCGCGTGTCCACGCTGGACCGGACCCGTACCGGAGCGATCGCCGCGCACGGCGACGAGCTGCGCCGCATCGAGCGGGACCTGCACGACGGCACCCAGGCCCGGCTGGTCACCCTCGCCATGCAACTCGGGCTCGCCGAACGGACGCTCGGCTCCGACCCCGCCGCGGTGGGCCCGCTGCTGACCCGGGCCCGGGAGGGCGCCGAGGAGGCGATGGCCGAACTGCGCGACGTGCTGCGGTCCGTCTACCCGCCGGTCCTCGCCGACCGGGGCCTGGCCGGCGCGGTCTCGGCGGTCGTCGCCCGCTGCCCGGTGCCCGCCACCGTGGAGGTCGGTGAACTCGGGGACGTACCGGCCCAGATCGAGGTCGCCGTGTACTTCGCCGTCACCGAGGCGCTCACCAACGCGGCCAAGCACGCCGACGCCGGCGCCGTGACCGTCACCCTGGCCAGGACGGGCGTCACCCTGCGGGCGGAGATCACCGACGACGGCCGGGGCGGCGCGGCCGAGGCCGGGCCCGACGACGGCACCGGGCCGCGCGGAGCCGGACCGCACGGCACCGGACCACGCACCGCCGGACCACGCGGAACCGGACCACGCGGAACCGGACTGCGCGGCATCCGGCAGCGCGTCGAGGCCGTCGACGGCGTCCTGCTGGTCCGGAGCCCGGCCGGCGGCCCCACCGTGATCACCGTGGAGTGCCCGTGCGCATCGTGATCGCCGAGGACAACGCGCTGCTCGCGCAGGGACTCACCGCGCTGCTGGAGGCCCTGGGGAACCAGGTGCTCGCCACCACCGGGGACGCCGCGTCCTTCCTGACGGCCGCCGTCACCCACCGGCCGGACGTGGCCGTGGTGGACGTCCGGCTCCCGCCCTCCTTCACCGACGAGGGCATCAGGGCCGCGCTGCACGCCCGGGAGCGCGTCCCCGGGCTGCCGATCCTCGTGCTCTCCCAGTACGTCGAGGACACCTACGCCCGGGAGCTACTCGCCGACGGCACCGGCGTCGGCTACCTGCTCAAGGACCGGGTCGCCCGCGTCGACGACTTCCTCGACGCGCTCCACCGGGTCGCGGCCGGCGGCACGGCGCTGGACCCGGACGTGGTCCGGCAGCTGCTCGCGACACCCACCGACCCGCTGTCCCGGCTCACCGAGCGCGAACGCGAGGTCCTCGCGCTGATGGCCCAGGGGTACGGCAACTCCGAGATCGCCGCTCGCCTCGTGGTAACCGAGCGGGCCGTGCACAAGCACGTCGGGAACATCTTCCTGAAACTCGACCTCCCGCCCGAGGACAGCGGCGACCGGCGCGTCCTCGCCGTCCTCACCCACCTCGGAGCCCCTCAGCGACCCTCAGCACCGGGCCCGGCGTCCGGGGTCGTGACCAGGTCCGACGGATCGGTGTTGGCCCCGCACAGCACCACGCAGACCTTCTCGCCGGGCTCGGGCCGGTAGCCGCCCGCCTGGCCGCCCAGCGCCGCGAGGGCGGTGGCGGCGCCGTGCTCGACGGCCACCCGGCGGTCGTCCCACAGGGCACGGCGCGCACCGACGATCTCCTCGTCCGGCACCAACACAGTCCGGACGCCGCCCAGTTGGGCGACACCCAACGCCGTGGCCGAGACCCGCCGGGCCCCGAGCGAGTCCGCGGCGACCGAGTCCACCGGCACGTCGACCGGACGGCCCGCCGCCAGCGCGGCGTTCAGCGCCCGGGAGTTCCCCGGCTCCACCGCGACCGTCCGCACGCCGTGCTCCCGGGCAGCGGTGGCGACCCCCGCGAACAGCCCGCCGCCGCCGACCGCGACCACCACGGTGTCCAGGCCCGGGATCCGGTCCCGGATCTCCTCCAGCAGCGTGCCCGCCCCGGCCGCGATCAGCGGGTGGTCGTAGGCGTGCGCCGCGAGCGCACCGCCGACCGCCGCGAACTCCGCGCAGGCCGCCTGGGCCTCCGCGTACTCCGAACCCACCAGCCGCACGTCGGCGCCGTAGCCGCGCAGCTTGGACACCTTCACCGCCGGCGCCGTGGCCGGCACGAACACCGTCGCCCGCACGCCCAGCTGCCGGGCCGCCCAGGCACACGCCAGCCCGGCGTTCCCGCCGGAGGCGATGGTCACCCCCGCGTCGGGCAGGGTGCCGGCCTCCCCGTGGGCCCGGAGGAAGTTCTGCGCACCACGGGCCTTGAACGACCCGGTGTGCTGCATGAACTCCAGCGCCAGCCACAGCTCACCGGGCTCCGTACGCTCCTCGACCGCCGCCAGGGCGACCGGGCGAACGTGCCCGGCGATCCGCTCCCCGGCGGCTTCGATGTCGCCATAGGTGAGTTCGCGCATGTCCCTGCTCCCTTGTCGTTCGACCGCCACACCGACCGCCACGTCGACCGCCCTCGACGCCCTGCGTCGCGACGCACGACTAGCACCCGGCACCGGCCCACCCTAGGGTGTGTCTGACCATTCCCGCCGGGCGCGCGACGCCGGGGCACGCACCTCGCCGCGTTGTCGTCGGTCGCCAATGCGCTGCATTGGGCTCCCTCCTCCGCCTTGCGATGCACGCACCCCAAC
>NZ_JBHYGR010000064.1:0-11020 GCF_042738155.1 Kitasatospora sp. NPDC059088
CAGAAACCCCCCCCCCCCCAAAACACCCTACCGCCCCGTTACTTTCGCCCCGGGCCCTAACAACCCCGCCCCGGGGGGGGGCCCCCCACCCCGGTTGGGGGCCCCCACCCGGCACCGCTGCTCCACCTACCCTCACCCCCACCGCCGAGGACCGCCCGACATGCGAACCCGCACTCGCCCGCTGCTCGCCTCCCTCGCCCTCGCCGCCGTCTCCGTCCTGCCCGCCGCCGCACCCGCCGCCGCCCACGGTGACACCGTCCACCTGGACGTGACCGGCCAGCAGAACGGCCGGGTCAGTACCGTCGCCACCTGGGAGAACGACCACGACCCGGTCACCGAGGAGTTCGCCGGCACGCTCTCCGCGACCGCCGCCGACGGCCGGACCGTCGGCCCCTGGCGGCTGGTCGCCGTGCCGGGCCGCCCGGGTACGTACACCACCCGGGAGCTGCTGCCCGCCGGGCACTGGAAGATCTCCGTCGACTGCGCCTTCCCCTCCTTGGGCCACGGCGAGCGCGAACTCGACGTCGAGGCGGCGGCGATCAGCGACCCGGTGCCGCTGGACGCGGCCGCCTCCGCCCACTCCTCGGCCTCCGCCGCGCCCTCTGCCGCGGCCTCCATCGGACCCTCCGCCACGGCCTCCGGCGCCACGCCCACCGCGGGCCCGACCGTGGTGGCCGCGGCGGCCACCACCGCCGCGCCCGCCCACGAGACCACCGACGACGCCACCACCTGGGCCGCCATCGGCACCGCCACCGCGGCCGTGCTGCTGGTCGGCACCGGCTTCTGGCTGCGCGGACGCGCCCGCCGCTGACGGGCCGGAGCGCGGCGCCGCCCCGGCCGGCCGTCGGCGACCCGTGATCCGTGCCACCCCGGCAAACCGGGAACCGGCGGCGCACGAAGCACGTCTGAGCGATCACCGGACGTCACCGGACGCCCGGCCGATCGCAAGGGAGCATCCGCGCATGAGGAAGGTCCTGATCACCGGCGGTGCCGGCTTCATCGGCAGCACGGTGGCCTCGGTCCTGCTCGACCGGGGCATCACCCCGGTCGTCCTGGACGACCTGTCCAAGGGCCGCGCCGAGTTCGTGGAGAACCGCGTCTTCTACGGGGGCGACATCGCCGACGCCGCCCTGCTGGACCGGATCTTCACCGAACACCCGGACATCGACGCCACCGTGCACTGCGCGGCCAGGATCGTCGTCCCGGAGTCGGTGGCCAAGCCGCTGTTCTACTACCGGGAGAACGTCGCCAAGACCGTCGAGCTGCTCGACGCCCTCCAGCGCCACGGCTGCACCCGGGTGGTGTTCAGCAGTTCCGCCTCGATCTACGCGCCCACCCCGGACGGCCGGGTCGACGAGGACTCCGCGCTGGAGGCGAACAGCCCGTACGCGCGCACCAAGCTGATGATGGAGCAGGTGCTCCAGGACTGGACCCGGGGCGAGGGCGCCGAGCGGCAGCGGGTCATCACCCTGCGGTACTTCAACCCGGTCGGTGCCGACTCCCGGCTGCGCACCGGCCTGCAGAACCTCAACCCCAGCCACGCCCTCGGCAAGCTGATCGAGGCCCACACCGAGGGCACCCCGTTCACCGTCACCGGCGTCGACTGGCCGACCCGGGACGGCTCCGGCATCCGCGACTACGTCCACGTGCAGGACCTGGCGGAGGCCCACGTCGCGGCGCTGCTCCGGTTCGACGAGGTGATCGCCCCCGACGCCGCCGACCGCTTCCGGGCGATCAACGTCGGGACGGGCGAGGGCACCACTGTCCGTGAGCTGGTCGCCGCCTTCGAGCAGGCCGTCGGCGGCAAGCTCGACGTCCGTGAGGCCGGCCCGCGCCCGGGCGACGTGATCGGCTGCTACGCCTCCGTCGACGCCGCCCGCGAGCTGCTCGACTGGTCGCCGCGGCGCACCCTGGCCGAGGGCGTCGCCGACGCGCTCGCCTGGCGCGCCAAGTGGGCCACCCAGCTCGGCGCGAACTGACCGGCCGCAACCGCTACTTCACGGCCTCGCCGGACCTCGCCCAGTTGTCGTGCAGGCGGTCCAGGTAGGACTGCGCCTGCGGGCCGATCCTGACGCCCCGGGCGAAGGCGAGCATGTTGCCCGCCCCGGCGTTGTAGCCGAGGGCGAGCAGCTCGTCCTTGTTCAGCGGGGCGCCCACCTTGGCGGGGAGCTGTTCGGCGAGGTCGTGGAGGTGCCAGGCGGCTGCCTGGACGGCCAGGTTGCGGTCGTCCGGCAGCTCCTCCCAGCGGCGGGAGGCGAACGGGCGGCCCGGCTTGGTGTCGTCGAAGGCGGCGCGGTGCATGTTGGCGATGCCGAAGGCGGCGTCCGGCTTGCCGCGCTGCCAGGCCCGCTCGAAGTCCGGGTCGTGCGGCTTGTACGCCTCGTTGTAGAGGATCGCCATCAGCAGCTGGGGGTTGACCCCGGCCTCGGCCGCGTACTGGCGCACCGGCGCCGCGTAGTCGGCGGGCTCGTAGCGGCCGGAGGGCTTCGACGGGGCCGCCGACGACCCGCCCGACCCGGCACCCGCGCCGGCACCCGACCCGGTTCCCGCGTCGGCACCCGCCGAACCGGAGGCGCCGGACGACGGGGCGGCGGCGGAGGACGAGGGCGCCGCCGAAGCGGCCCCGGGCTCGTGGCCGCCGCTGCGGACGATGCCCCACCCGGCCGCCGCCAGGACGCCGATCACGATCCAGCGCCCCCAGCGCGGACCTTTCTGCTCCTCGCTCACCGCCGTCGGCCCTCCCCGTTCGCCCGTCATCCAGTTCGACCGTCGTACGGTCGCTCGTGCCCCGCGGGAGGCCCGGCCGGTCCTACTCGGCGGACTTCGCGTCGCCGTCGAGGTTGCGCAGGAAGTCCTTCGCCTTCTCGACGCCGGTGTCGATCTGCCCGCTGTACTTGCCGTCCGTGCGGTCGTCGATCACGTCGCCGACCTTCTCCAGGCCTTGCCCGAGCACGTCGCTGTGCTCGCGGGCGAGGTCGGTGGCCTTGTCCGCGATGTTCTTAAGACTTTCAAACATGGTGACGCTCTACTCCTCTGGTGCGTTCCTGTTGGTGTGCCGACGTGGCGGGGATCATGGTCATCCTAACGAGGGCCGGCCGGGCGGTCCGCCGCTGCGGAACGGCGGCGAGTGACTTTGCTGAAATGGGTTTGTATGCTCCAGACCAGCCTCTACAGGCCTGTAGACGGCGGGAATTGCCAGCGGACGGATGGCGTCCCGGCACGAGGGGCGGCGTGGTCTCGCCGCCGCAGCCGAAACGATCGAGGGAAGTGCGCATGGCCGGCCAGCGGGCGAGAACGCCGTACCAGGACGCGGGACCTCGCATCGAGGACCCCGCCGTGCCCGCCCAGCGCTCCCGCGCGGCCGGCGGTGACCCCGACCCGTCGCGGCAGGCCCGCGCCCAGCGTGCCGGGGCCTCGCGCCGCAGGCAGCAGGCCCGTCGGCGCGGCGGACCGGTCGCGGCGCTCGCCGCGGTCGGGCTGCCGCTGCTCGGCGGGATCGGCGACGAACTCGGCGGCCCCGGCGTCGGCATCCTGTTCGCGGTCGGCGCGGTGCTCGGCACCGGCGTCGCGGCCGTGCTGTGCAGTCGGAGCGGCCGCTGGTGGGTGCTGACCGGGACCCCCCTGGTGGTGCTGCTGACGGCCTCGGCCGTCGAGTACGGGGCCGATCCCGACAAGTACCGGGGCAAGGGCCTGGGCACCGGCGCGGTGCGCTGGGTGGTCGAGGCGTTCCCGGTGATGGCGACGGCGCTGGCGGTCGCGCTGCTGGTGATCGTGGTGCGTGCGGTGCTGGACCGCCGCCGGCCCCCCAGGGCCGGAGCCCCGAGCGGACGGGGCCGCCGTGGCTGACCGCACCAACCGCACGAACAGCACCGACCACACCGAGCGCCCGCGCGGCCGGGCCCCGCGCCGTGGCTCCGCCGCCCGTCGGGGGCCCGCCCCGCTGACCGTGGCCGGCCGCACCCTGGCCTGCGCCGTCTCGGTGGCCGTGCTCGGCGCCAGCGGCTTCACCTGGTACGAGTACCGCAGCCTGGACGACGGCATGATCAAGTCCGGTGCGTTGAACGAGGCGAAGAAGAACGCCCCGCCGCACCTGGACAAGTCCGTCAACCTGCTGCTGATCGGCCTCGACAGCCGCAAGGACATGGACGGCAACGACCTGCCCAAGCAGTTCGTCGAGGACGAACTGCACGCCGGCTCCAGCGAGATCGGCGGCTACAACACCAACGCCCTGATCGTGCTGCACATCCCGGCCAACGGCGGGAAGGTCACCGCGCTGTCCGTCCCGCGTGACGACTACGTGCAGACCGTCGGCGCCGACGGCAAGATGCACAAGATCAAGGAGGCCTACGGCATCGCCAAGGAGGCCGCCGAGTCGAAGCTCGCGGGCAAGGGCCTCTCCAAGGCGGATCTGGAACGGCAGAGCCGGGAGGCCGGCCGCTCGGCCACGATCCAGACGGTGCAGAGCTTCCTGGACGTCCCGATCGACCACTTCGCCGAGGTCAACCTGATCGGCTTCTACGACATCGCCAAGGCCGTGGAACCGATCCAGGTCTGCCTCAACCACCCGGTCGACGATCCGATCATCGCCCGGACCGCCGCGCACGAGGGCGGCGGCACCGGCCTCAAACTGCCCGCCGGGATCAGCTCGTTGAACGCCGCCCAGGCACTGTCCTTCGTCCGCCAGCGCCACCACCTCACCAACGGCGACCTCGACCGCACCCACCGGCAGCAGGCGTTCATCTCCTCCGTCGAGTACAAGCTCAAGCAGCAGGGCATCCTCAACGACTTCGGACAGATGCAGAAGCTGTTCGGGGTGGTGAAGAAGGACGTCGTGATCGACAACGAGTGGAACATCCTCGACTTCGCCCAGCAGGCGCCCAACCTCACCGGTGGCAACGTCGAGTTCAACACCCTGCCCATCACCGGGTTCAAGACCGTCGGCGGGCAGGAGGTGAACACCGTCAACCCGGACCTGATCAAGAAGATCGTCCGGCAGCTCTTCAACCGCGAACCGGCGCCCGCCGCCCCGGCCGCGGCCCCCGGCGGCGCCCCGGGCGAGACGGCCCCGCCCTCGCCTTCGCCCAGCGCCGCGCCCAAGTCGGTGGTCGACGTCAACGCGACGGCGGGCGCGGGCGCCGCCGCCACCGAGTCCAAGGCGCTGGTCGACCTCGGCTACCAGGCCGGCCGGATCGGTGACGCGCCCGCGCGGATCCGCACCACCACCGTGAGCTACGGCACCGGCGCCAAGGCCGACGCCCAGGCGGTCGCCGCCCGGTACGGCGTCACCGCCGTCCCGTCCTCGGCCGTCCCGGCGGGCCACGTCCTGGTCACCCTCGCCGGGACCCGGACCGCGACCCCCACCCCGGCCGCGACCGCCTCGGGCGCCCCCGCGCCGGCCGACGGCTCCGCCGACCCGGCCGCCGGGCTGCCGATGCAGGGGCCGGCGGTGAAGGCCGGCGGGATCCCCTGCGTGGACTGACCCGCGGTACGAGCGTCCGGTGGGGCCGCCCGCCGGACGCGCCAGGTGTCGGGTCGTCTCGTGCGTCGGGTCGGACCGTGCGTCGGGTCGGGTCGTGCGTCGGGTCGGGTCGTGCGTCGGGTCAGGCCCGAGTGGTCAGGCCCAACCGGCCGTCCTGAGCACGGCGGAGGCGACGTCCGGGAGCGGCAGGCGGGTGGTGTCGACGGTGAAGTCCGCGACGCCGGCCTGGTCGAGGATCCGGTGGAGCCCGTCGGCGCGCTCCAGGTGCCAGGGCAGGGACCCGGGGTCGTTGTCGGCCTCGTGCCGGCGCCTGAGCCGGCCGTGGACGACGGGGAGGTCCGCCGTCAGGCGGCAGACCTGGAGCGGCATGCCGAGGGCGGCCCGGTAGCCGTCGCGCTGGGCGATGCTCTCGGCCACCCCGGCCAGGACGAACCGGCGCACCCCGGCGTCCCGGTAGTTGGCGGTCAGGGCGCGCAGGTTGCGCAGCAGCAGACCGAGGTTGAACGGGTCGCCCTCGGGGGCGGGCCACGCCTGGCAGAGCCGGTCGAGGTCCATGACCGCGTGCGGCACACCGGCCTCCTGGAGGAGGTCGCCCACCGCGTCGGCGGCCGAGGTCTTGCCGACTCCGACGGTGCCGGTGATCAGCAGGGCACGCGGCTCCGCCCCGTTCGTGTGGTCCTGGTGGTTCAGCACTGCTCGCTCCGTGTCCGGTGGTGTCCTGCCTTGGGCTGCTCCGCGCATCATGGCCCGGGTGCGGGCGGCACGGCGGTCAGGGGCGCGGGGCCTTCTCGCCGTGGACGGCGGTGTACTCGGCGGCCAGCCAGGGGGCCAGCCCGTCGATGAGGGCGGCCAGGACCGCGCGGTCGGTGGTGGGGGTGCGGGCCACGGCGGCGGCCAGGCGCATCCGGTCCGCGTGGTCGGGGTAGTGGGCGGCGAAGGCCTCGGCGGAGACGGTGAGGTCGCTGGTCCAGCCGCCCCAGCGGGGCATGACCAGGGTGAAGCCGGTGCGGACGAGCCGACGGGAGACCGCGCGGCTCAGCGCGGTGAGCTCGGCGTCCGAATCGGCGGCGGCCAGTCGCTCGCGCCAGCGGGGGAGGGCGAGCGCGAGGTCGCCGTTGGTCTCGCGGGCGAGCAGGGAGTCCGGACGGTAGCGGGGGAGTCGCCCCGCGAGGTCCTCGCCGAGCAGCGGGGTGCACAGGCACGCGACGAACCAGCCCAGGTCGTGCCGTTCCAGCTCGCTGAGCAGCGTGCCGGTGCCGAACAGGAGCACGCCGACGCCGTCGACCTGCGGGAAGTCCGCGTCGAGGGCGGCTTCGAGGGCGTCGGCCGCCCGTCGGTCGTCGGGCGTGGGCTCCCGGTGCAGGGCGAGCAGCAGGTCGAGGTCGGAGACGCCGGGGAGCGCGGTGCCGCGCGGGATGCTGCCGTACAGGTAGGCGCCGTGCAGGCGGTCCGGGCCGAAGGCGGCGGCGATCCGCGCCCGCGCGGCGTCGACCACCGGCGCGAACTCCGGCCGGACGCGCTCCAGCGAGCCCTCCCGCGCGATGTACCCGTCCTCGTCCAGTCCCTGAATGTCCATGGGCGAACCCTGCCGCACCGTCACGTGGTTGACCAGCGGATTTCCGGGGCCCGGGCGAATTGTCAGTGGGGCGTGCCAGCATCCATTGCACACGAACACGGAGGGAATTCTCATGGGCACCTGGGACATCGGCCCTTTCGACAACGACACGGCGGCGGATTTCGCCGGTGGCCTCGACGACGCCGCGCCGGGCGAGCGCGCGGGCCTCGTCCGGGCGGCGCTGGAGCGCGCCGCCCGCGGGCCGGAGTACCTGGACGACGACGAGGGCGTGGAGGCCGTCGCAGCGGCGGCGCTGGTCGCCGCCCAGTGCTCCGGCGGCACGGCGGTGACGACGGCCTACGGCCCGGCCGAGCCGATACCCGAGCTGCCCGTCGAGCTGCGCGCGCTGGCGGTCGCGGCGCTGGACCGGGTGGTCGCGGAGGAGTCCGAACTGGCCGAGCTGTGGGACGAGTCGGACTCCGACGGGGAGTGGCGCCGGGGGATCCGCGCCCTGCGCGAGGTCCTGGAGCCGGTGCCGCCGGTGACGTAGGCGTCGCTGCCCGGGCTGTGAGCGATCGTCAACCGTTGTTGCCGGCCCGCCAGTAGGCGAGCGCGGCGAGGCTGGTGGCGGCCCCGAGCGCGCAGACGGCGTTCCAGCCGCCGTGGTCGTACACCACGGTGGAGGCGATCGCGCCCGCTCCGCAGCCGACGGAGTACAGCAGCATGTAGCCCGCGGTCAGGCGGCTCCTGGCCTCGGGGCGGACTTGGTAGAGGAGGTGCTGGTTGACCACGTGCACGGACTGGAGGCCGTAGTCGATGACGACCACGGCGAGCACCAGCCACCACACCGAGTGCGGCAGCAGCGCGGCCGGGAGCCAGGCGGCGAGCATGGCCACCAGGCCGAGGCCGGCGGTGCGTTCGGCGTGACGGCGGCCGCGGTCGGCCTGGCGTCCCGCGCGCCCGGCGCCGAGTGCCCCGGCGGCTCCGGCCAGTCCGAACAGGCCGATCCGGGTGTGGCTGAGCTCGAAGGGCGGCGCGGCGAGCGGGAGGACCATCGGGGTGAGCAGGACGGTGACGGAGGTGAAGGTGAGCAGGGCGAGCACGGCGCGCACGCGCAGCACGCTCTCCTCGGCGAAGAGCGTGAACACCGAGCCGACCAGCCGCAGGTAGCGGATCCGCCCGGTCGGGCCGCGGCGGTCGGGCGGGAGGACGGCCGCGACGGCGAAGGCCATGGCGCCGGTCGCGACGGCGGAGGCGAGGTAGACGGCGCGCCAGCCGGCCAGGTCGCCGACCGTCCCGGCGACGGTGCGCGCGAGCAGGATGCCGACCACGATGCCGCTGGTGACGGTACCGACCACCCGGCCCCGGTCGCCGGGCGCGGCGAGCGAGGCGGAGTGGGCGACGACGACCTGGGCGACGACGGCCAGCACCCCGACGGCCGCCATCGCGGCCAGCAGCAGCGGAGCGGAGGGTGCGACGGCGACGGCGAGCAGGGCGAGGACGGACAGGCCGAGTTGGGCGGTGGTCAGGGCGCGGCGGTCGACGTGGTCGCCGAGCGGGACGAGCAGCAGCAGGCCGAGCCCGTAACCGACCTGGGTGAGGGTGCCGACCAGGCCGATGGTGGCCGGGTCGATGCCGTAGTCCCGGGCGATCAGGTCCAGCAGCGGCTGGGAGTAGTAGACGTTGGCGACGGCCAGGCCGCACGCGACGGAGAGCAGCCAGGCCGCGGCCGGTGACAGGCCGCGCGGCGGCGTGGCCGCGCGCGTCGCGTCGGTGGTGGGTGGGCCGGTGGGAGCGGGGGAGGTCATGAGCGGGAACCCCTCGACGGGCAGCAGTGGTTTCAAAGTGCTACCGCGTCACCCTGGCATATCCTGGTTTCAATAAGCAACCACACGTTCGGCGGTACGCTGGCCGCCGACCGGTCGAGAGGTGGGAAGAGTGCCGAAACGCACCACGCACGAGGAGTCGACCTGCCCGGTCGCCCGCCCGCTCGACGTGGTCGGCGACGGCTGGACGCTGCTGATCGTCCGGGACGCCTTCGACGGGCTGCGCCGCTTCGGGCAGTTCCAGAAGAACCTGGGGCTGGCCAAGAACATCCTGTCGGCGCGGCTCACCAACCTGGTCGCCAATGGCGTCTTCGAACTCGCCCCGGCCGCCGACGGCAGCCCCTACCAGGAGTACCTGCTCACCGAGAAGGGCCGCGCGCTGTTCCCGGTGATCACCGCGCTGCGGCAGTGGGGTGACGACTGGTTCTTCGCCGAGGGCGAGCCCCGGGCCCGGCTGGTCGACCGCGCCTCGGGCGCCCCGGTCGCCCCGGTGGAGGTGCGCTCGGCGGACGGGCGGCCGCTCGGCCCGGACGACGCGAAGGTGCTGCTGCCCTGAGACGTGCCACCGCCACCCGCGTTCGAGACGGCCGGTGGCGGCGGGGCGGTGGGGCAGTGGGCGGCGGGGCGGTGGGATCAGGGGGTCGCGGGCGGGCAGGGCGTGACCGTGCCCGTCGGTCCCGGCTGCTTGCAGATCGGCGTCGCCGTCTGGGCGCCGGCCGAGGTGGCACCGGCCGAGGTCGTGGTGCCCTCGCCCGTCGCGCCGGCCCCGGTCGTGCTGGTCTTGCTGGTCGGTGCCTCGCTGAGCGTCGAGGCGGACGAGGAGTGCGTCGTCGCGGTGCTCTCGGACGGCCTGCCCGACGTGGTCGACGAGGTGGCCGCGGCTGAGCCCGTACCGGTGGAGGCGCCGGAGGACGTCGTACCGCCGGACGTCGCTCCGGAGGAGGTGGCGCCGGAGGACGTCGCACCGGAGCTGGTGGCGCCCGAGGTCGAGGCCGTCGCGCCGGACGAGGTCGCTCCGGAGGTGGTGGCACCCGAGCTGGTGGCGCCGGAGGAGGTGGCACCGGACGAGGTCGCCCCGCTGGACGTCGCGCCCGAAGAGGTCGTGCCCGAGGTCGAGGCCGTCGCCGTCGGCGACGTGGGCTTCCACGGCACGGGCGGCGGAACGCCCGGCACCAGTTGCTTCGGCGGCTCGACGCGCTTGTCCACCACCTCGATCCGACCGGTCAGCCGGGAGAACCAGCCGCCCGTCTCGACGTTCACCAGGATGATCTCGGTCACCGGCTGCGGGGCCGGCACCACCACGATCAGCGTGGTCGGCTCGAAGCCCGTCCAGGCCTTCCCGGTGTACTTGGCGTTGCTCACCAGCACCGCCGGCTTCAACGGGTTGCCGCAGGCGCAGCGCACCCGGGGCACGCCCTGGGCGTCCACCAGGACGGCCGTGCCCGCCTGCAGCACGGACTGGTACTCCACCACGGCGCCGCTCTTGTAGCTGTGGTTGGTCACCCGGGTGTCCACCCGCAGGTAGGCCGAGGTCAGCGAGCGCAGGTAGGACGGGATCGCGGACTGTTCGATGCCCGCGGCCGAGGCCCAGGCCCGTCCGGCGTCACCGCTGGACACCATGCCGATCAGCCGTTCGGTGTCGCAGCTGGACCGGCTCATCGTCCCGCCGTACAGGCCCGCCGAGTTGCCCTGCACGCTGTGCAGGACGGCCGGGGAGCTGGTTCTGGGGGTGCCGCCCGGCTGTGCCGCCGTGCTGGTGGGAGCGGGGGCCGGGGCGCTCATGCCCTGGGTTTCCACCGATGGGGTGAACGGCGCCGGTCCGGGGTCGGCCGGGGCCTGGAGGGCGACCTCGTTGGCGGTCGGGACGGCCTCGTTCTTGCCGCCCTGGTTGTTGACGATCAGCACCGTCGCCACCACGGCCGCCGCCACCACGCCGGCCGCGACCGACAGCCCCGTCCGGGAACGCCACCACGGCCTGCGCGGACCCCGCCCGCTGCCCGCGCTGGAGCCACCCGCACCGCCCCCGGACGGCCCCGACGGTCCTGAGGGCCCCGACGGGCCCGAGGGCGGTGGGGGGCCCGGCGCCCACAACACCGGGGCCGCAACACAACGGGGTGCGGGCCCCAGGGCGGGCGCGGGGTCGGTGGGGGGGGCGGTGGG
>NZ_JBHYGR010000064.1:11030-34570 GCF_042738155.1 Kitasatospora sp. NPDC059088
GCCGGCGCCGGCGGCCCCTCCCGCCCGCCGGGGGGGGCCGGCCCCCCCCGCCCCCGCGCCGGCCCCCCCCCCCGACGGGGGGCCGGCCAGCGGGCCGGACGGGGGACCGGAGGGCGGGCCGTAGGGCGGCTCGCTCGGCGGGCCGGACGGGGGCGGTTGGGAACTCATCGAGGCTCCGTTTCGCAGGTGGCCGACAGGAACGGTCGGCACGGGAAGCTCCTGCCACTGGGTTCCATTTCTCCCCCGGTGCCCCGTTCGCCGCAACAGCAGGTGGCCCCGCCGTCGCCGAGCGTGCCCCGCGGCGGTCGGTCACCCTGGGAACGGACCAGGCCCGTTCGAGCAGAGGGAGGCGGCATGCAGCAGCCCACCACCGGGGCCGCCGGCCCGCCCGGAGCCGTCCGCGGCTGGCTGGACGCGCTCGCCGTGGTGCTGGCCGGACTCGTCGCGATGGCGGCGGTGGCCGCGCTGGGCCTCTGGCTGGCCGGGGCGAGCGACCTCCCGGAGGGCGGCTTCCCGCCGGTGCTCGCCGCGACGCTGGCGCTGGCCGTCGGCGGCTCGGTCCAACTCGACGGCGGCGCGGGCAGTTTCGCGGCGGTGGACGCCGGGGTCAGCGCGATGCCGCTGAGCGTCTCGCTGGTCGGCGCGGTGGTGATCGCCGAGGTGTTCCTGCGTCAACTGCGCTTCCGCGCGGTCGCGGGAGGCGGTGAACTGCTGGGCCGGATCGCCCGGACGGTGGTGCTCTGGCTGATCGCCCTGGTGGTGATCACCGTCACCGCCAAGCACACCTTCGTGATCCAGCTCGGCGGCAGCCTGGTGGAGACCATCGGCGGCGCGCTCGGGCTCACCCCGGAGGTCGGCTTCCACGCGGACGGCGCCACCACCATCGGCGTCGGGCTGGCCTGGCTGCTGCTGGTGTTCGCCGCGGTCTTCGCGGTCTCCCGCCGGGCGCCGCTGCCGCGCGGCCTGTTGCGCTACCAACTCGCCGTCCGCCCGGCCGCGTTCGCGCTCTGGACGGTCCTGCTCGGGTACGTCGCGATCGGCGCGGTGGCCGGGGTCGTCACCGCGCTCGTGCACGGCAACGCCCGCTCGACCATGGCGGTGCTGCTGCTGGCCCTGCCCGACCTGGTCTGGCTGGCCTTCGGCCTCGGCCTCGGGGCCGTCTGGCACGGCCGGCTGGTCGGCGCGCTCGGCCTGCCCGTGCCCCAACCGCTCAGCGCGGTGCTGCGCGCCCCCGGTGGGGGGTCGGCGACCATCGACCTCGGCACCCTGGCCGAGCACGACGCGCGCAGCTGGTGGCTGCTGCCGGTGGCCGCCGTGCTGCTGACCGCCGCCGCCTTCCTCGCCGCCCGCCGCTCACCGCGCCGCGTCCGGCTCTGGCAGCACTCCGTCCGCTTCGCGCTGGCCACCGCCGTCACCGTGCTGCTGGTGGGCCTGTGGACCCGGATGGACGCCGACTACGGGCTGTCCGTGCTGGGTGTCGGCCTCGGCCAGGGCGGACTGGGGGACCTGCTCGGCGCGGTGCTCGGCGGGGACAACCCGGTGTCGGCGCTGGGCAGCGGCAGCCTGACGCTGCGCCCGGAGCTGTGGACGGCGGTGCCGCTGGCGGCCGGTTGGGGACTGCTGACCGGACTGCTCGGGGCGCTGTTGGCGGCCCGGGTGCGGCACCCCGGGGAGGTCACCGGGGAGCTCGCCGGGGAGGGCGCGGAGAGTACCGGAGCGGGCACCGGCGGCTGAACCCGGAGCGGGCACCCGTACCCGCCCCGGGCTCAGAGCAGTTCGGCGAGCAGGACGGCCGCCGCCGGGACGGCCTGGGCGAGCGCGCCGCGCCACAGCTTCGGCTCCGAGACGAACAGGGTGGTCCCGCCGGCCACCAGGAAGGCCGCGATGTAGAGGATCACCGGCCGCCCCGCCCCGGAGTGCCCGGTGTGCAGCAGGACCAGCCCGGCGACCAGCCCGAGGGCCAGGAACAGGTTGTAGAAACCGACGTTGAACCGCCACAGCCGGACCTCCGGGGCGTCCGCCGTGCTGCCGGTGAGCAGGTAGCGCACCCTCGGGTGCCCGTACAGGTAGCTCTCCAGCGGCCACACCACGAGGTGGATCGCGGCGGCGAGCATGGCGAAGACCTGGCTCACGGCGTTCATGGTCGACGGCTCTCCAGAGCTTCCTGGGACGGGCCCTGACGGTCCCGGTACGGCGGGTGGACGACCGGGCCGGCCCAGGCGGGCGGGTCCGGCACCGGGGTGGGGCCGGAGGCGCGGGCGACCGCGGGGACCACCCGGGTGGGCGGGCCGTCCGCCGTCCAGGGCGCGGGCCCGGTGGACGCGCGCAGCTCGGCGACGAACTGCAGGCAGCTGTCGTACCGCTCCCCGGGCGTCTTGGCGAGCGAGCGGGCCACCACGGCGTCGACCGCCTCGGGGAGGTCGGGGCGGTGCCGGCGCAGTTCGGGCGGCGGGTCGTTGAGGTGGGCCCAGAGCAGTGCGAGGTCGCTCTCCCGGCGGAACGGCGGGGTGCCCGCGAGCATCTCGAAGACCACGCAGCCGAGCGCGTACTGGTCGCAGCGCCCGTCCAGCGGCCGGCCGGAGATCTGCTCGGGCGCGGCGTAGTCGAGGGTGCCGACGATCTGGCCGACGCTGGTCAGCCCGCTGAGCGAGAGGGACTTCTTGGTGAGGCCGAAGTCCGCCAGGTAGAGGTGCTCGGGGTGCTCGCTGTCGGTGCCGGCGGCGACCAGGACGTTGCCGGGCTTGACGTCCCGGTGCACCAGGTCGTGGTCGTGCGCGGCGTCCAGGGCGGAGGCGATCTGCAGGGCCAGCCGGGTGGCGCGCTCGATCGGGAGCGGGGCGTCCCGGTTGATCAGCGCGCGCAGGTCGCCGCCCTCGACGTAGCGCATCGCCAGGTAGAGGATGCCGTCGTGCTCCCCGGCCTCGAACACCGGGACGATGTGCGGGTGGTCGATGCCGGCGGCGGCCTCGGACTCGTGCATGAAGCGCTGCCGGAACACCTCGTTGCGGGCCAGCTCGGGGGCCAGCAGCTTGACCGCGACGGTCCGGCCGAGCCGCAGGTCCTTGGCCCGGTAGACCACGGCCATCCCGCCGCGCCCGATCTCCTGCTCCAGCCGGTAGCCCGCCACCCTCCGCCCGACCAGGCCGGCGGGCAGCCCGTCGGTCGAGGGCGAGGACGGGTCGGAGGCCGGGGGTGGCTCGGCCGGGGTCACGGCTCACCCGTCCGGGTGGGCGCGTACGGGCCCTGCGTCTGCGGGTCGGGCACCGGTGCCGCTCCCGGCGCGCCCGCGGACCCGACGGCTGCCTGCCGGTCGGTGGCCGGTGGCCGGTCGGTGGCCGCGTAGGTCTGCAACTGGAGCCCGTCGCAGTAGCACCAGCGGTCGTGCACCGGGTCGAACACCCAGAGCGCCTCGCCGTCCGCGACCAGGCCGATCCGCAGGCCGCGGGTCCGCTCCCGGAAGGACTCCAGGTCCAGGGCGCCCGTGGCGAGGTCCTCCAGCAGGGCGCGGTGCCGGGCGAGTGCGGCCCCGGCCTCGGCGAGGGCGGGCCGGGGGTCGGCGGTGCGGGCGGGCGGTCCGTCCGCGGCGGGGGGCGGCTGGGGGAGCACGACCAGCAGCCGGGCGTCCACCCAGGCGGTCCAGCCGTTGGAGCAGAGCACCTGGGCCCAGTCGCCCTGCCGGGCGATCAGCCGGACCGGGAGCAGCGGGTCGAGCCGGGCGGAGGGCCGTGCCGGGTCCGGCGCCGTCCAGGTCGCCAGGCCGTCCGGCGGGGCGACGTGGGTGGGGCGGAACGCGAACTCGTCCATGGGCGGGTACATTCCCTCCGCCGCGCCGACCGGTGCCGGGGGGCAGGGGTCGCGAGCGGCATTCGCACCGCAGTTCGTCTCCCACTCTACCGGCGGGGCCGGGGGCGGCTACTTGCGCATGACGCTCGGCTCGTGCCGCCGCAGCAGGGCGAGCACCGCCAGCCCGTACGCCGCCGCGAGGGCGGCCAGCGCGCCCATGGAGACCAGCCAGCCGGTGCGCTCGGGGCGGAACATCGGGTCCGCGGTGATCGGGCTCGGTACGGTGAGCCGGTTCAGGTCGACGGTGCGGGCCATCGCCGACAGGCCCCACCGGGACGGCACCAGCCAGGCGAACTGCTCCAGGCCGGGCACGCCGTGCAGCCGGAGCATCAGGCCGCTGAACACGACCTGGACGATCGCGAGGAGCACCAGCAGCGGCATGGTGGTCTCCTCCTTGGCGACCAGCGCGGACACCACCAGGCCGAGCATCATCGAGGTGAACGCCAGCAGCGCGACCGCGATGATCAGCTCCGGCAGCTGGGGCATCAGCACACCGGTGGTCACCGGCGGCGGGGCGTTCGGGCGGGGCTGCGCGGTGAGCGCGACCCCGGCCAGGCCGACCACCGTCAGCACCGCGGCCTGCGCCACGGTGACCGCGCCGAGCACCACCACCTTCGACACCAGGTACGCCGACCGGGACAGGCCGACCACCCGCTCCCGCCGGTAGATCGCGCGCTCCTTGACCACCTCGCGCACCGCGTTGGCCGAGCCGGTGAGCACCCCGCCGAGACAGAGCGTGAGCAGGCAGTTGATGGCGTTCTCGTCGGTGAGGCGGCTGCCGGCCATCGCCCGGCACATCAGGCCGATGACGAACGGCAGCACGATCATCACGGTCAGGAACAGCCGGTCGGCGGCGAGCACCGCGGCGTAGCGGCGCACCAGCGTGCCCAGCTGGGAGAACCAGCCCTGCGGCTTCTCCCGGCCGACGGGCCGCGCGGCCGCCCCGGCCGCCCCGGCCGACTCCGGCGGGCGGGCCGGGGGCACCGGGTGCGCCGCCTCGGCCGCCACGTACCGCTGGTACTGCGGCGAGGCGCGGAAGCGCTGCCGGCAGAGCCCCTCGGCGTCGTTCTCGAAGGCCTCGAAGGCCTCCGGCCACTCCGCCTCGCCGAAGTACGCCAGCGCCTCGGTCGGCGGCCCGTAGTAGGCGGTCCGCCCGCCGGGGGCGAGCACCAGCAGGCGGTCGCACACGTTGAGGCTCAGCACGCTGTGCGTCACCACGACCACCGTGCGGCCGTCGTCGGCCAGCCCGCGCAGCAACTGCATCACCGAGCGCTCCATGCCCGGGTCCAGGCCGGAGGTCGGCTCGTCCAGGAAGAGCAGCGAGGGCTTGGTGAGCAGCTCCAGCGCTATGCTGACCCGCTTGCGCTGGCCGCCGGAGAGGCTGGCGATCACCTGCTGCTCCCGCGCCTCCAGGCCCAGTTCGCCGATCACCTCGGAGACCCTGCCCTCCCGCTCCTCCTTCGCGGTGTCCCCGGGGAAGCGCAGTTCGGCGGCGTACGACAGGGCGCGGCGGACGGTCAGCTGGGTGTGCAGGATGTCGTCCTGGGGGACGAGGCCGATCCGGCGGCGCAGCTCCGCGTAGTCGCGGTAGAGGTCGCGCCCGTCGTACAGCACGGTGCCCTCGTCGGCGGGGCGCAGCCCGGTGAGGGCGTTGAGCAGGGTGGACTTGCCGGCGCCGCTCGGGCCGGCCACCGCGAGCAGGGCCTTCTCGGCGAGCGGGAAGCCGACGTCGTCCAGCAGCACCCGGTGGTCCGGGCCGACCCGGACGACCAGGTGCTGGACGTCCAGCGAGACCTCGCCGGTGTCGGTGTACTCGACCAGCCGGCCGTCGGCCAGGCAGAGCGAGGAGTGGCCGATGCCCACCAGGTCGGCCGGGCCGACCGGGGCGCGGCGGACCGGGCGGCCGTTGAGGTAGGTGCCGTTGTGGCTGTCCAGGTCGACGATCTCGTGCCCGCCGTCGGGCAGTTCGCGCAGCTCGGCGTGGTGCCGGGAGACCACCAGGTCGTCCAGGACCAGGTCGTTGTCGGGGGCGCGGCCGATCCGCAGGGCGCGGCCGGGCAGTTCCAGCACGGCGCTCGGGCTGCGGAAGGTGCCGGAGCTGCGCGGGGCGAGCAGCACCGTGCGCTCGCCGGGGGCGGGGCCGGGCAGGCCGGCGAAGGTCGCGGACGGGCCGGTGGCCGGGTCGCCGAAGCGCAGCCGGGTGCCCGGGCCGACGTCCTCGTGGTCGATCCGGTGGCCCTGGTCGTAGGTGCCGTTGGTGCTGCCGACGTCCTCCAGCAGCCAGTGGCCGTCGGTGGCGCGCAGCACCGCGTGGTGCCAGGAGACCCGGGGGTCGTCCAGCACGATCTCGCTGGTCGGGTCCCGGCCCAGGTGGTAGGCCCGGGTGGGGTCGATCAGCCGGGATTCGCGGTCGGTGACCAGGACGAGGGGCGGCGCGGTGGGTGCGCCGGGGCGCTGTCCCATGCTCGGCATTCTATCGTCGGCGGGCCCGAACGGCCTTTCCGGATCCTGACATTGGACTGGACCACTGCCTCGGCGCAGCACTATCGTTCGGCGTGCCCGCAGGCCGGACCACCGGCCGGACCACCGGATGGGAACCCATGACGATCTGGCCGCATCCGCGCAGCTCCCGGACCGTCCGCGCCGGCCGGGCCGACGGCCGGGTGCTGCGCCTGGGCCTGATGGACACCATGCTCGCCGACCTCGCCGTCTCCGTCGTGCTCTGCTTCGACCGGCCGCTGGACGAGGACCGGCTCGCCGCAGGCCTCGCCCTCGCCCTGGAGCGGGTGCCGGTGTTCGCCGGACGGCTGCGCACCGAGGACGGCGCGCTCCGGGCGGTCTGCGACGACTCCGGGGTGCCGCTCGCGGTCTACACCGTGGACGGCACCCTCGCCGAGGCGATGGGCCGGGTGGTGGCGGCCGGCTCCGAACTGGTCGACCCGGTGGACGCCGTCGCCGCGCGCACCGGCGGTGCCCCGCTGTTCACCGTACGGATCACCCGGACCGCCGACGGCGGGACGGTGCTCGGCTGCTCCTGGCACCACGCGATCGGGGACCTGCACAGCTTCGTGCTGCTGCTGCGGATCTGGTCCGCGGCGGTCGAGGGCGAGCCGCTGCCGGAGGCCGAACTCGTCGACGACCAGGACGCGTTGCTGGCCGCCGTACTGCCGGCCGAGGACTGCGGACGCCCCGGCTTCCGGCTGCCGGAACCGGCGGAGGCGGAGCAGCTGGCCCGCGAGGTCGCGGCCGGACCGCGCGCCAACCGGACCGTCCAGATCGCCTTCACCGAGGCCGAGGTCGACCGGATGCGCGAGGAGTTCGGGGCGGCCGCCGGGCGCCGGCTCTCCGCCGGGGACGCGCTCTGCGCCCATGTGCTCGCCACCCTGCGGGAGTTGGACGGTGACCAGGCCGAGCGGATGCTCACCGTGCCGGTCAACGCCCGCCGCTGGCTGGGCCTTTCGCCCGCCCTGGTGGGCAACCTGCTGAGCGAGGTGCACGTGCCGCACCGGCCGAAGGACGGCCCGGCGGTGCTGGCGGCCGCGCTGCGGACGGCGGTCGAGGAGTTCCCGACCGCCCACCTCAACCTGCGCTCCAACCTGGACTTCCTGGCGGGGCTGGGCCGTTCACGGATGGGGGAGTGCGTGCCGCTGGGCTTCGACCCGCAGCAGCGCCGGTTCAGCTTCTCCAACTGGAGCCGCTTCGGCACCTATCGGGTGAGCTTCCAGGGCCGCTCCCCGGTGTTCGTCAGTCCGGCCGCGAACTACCCGCTCCCCTGGGTGAGTTGGACCATCGAGGGGTACCGCGGCGAGGGGTGGCTCAGCACCGTGGTGCTGCCCGCCCGGCTCGCCGCCCGGGTCCGCGGGGCGGACGGCCGGGCGGCGCTGCACCGGTTCCGGCTGGCGGGCGACGAGCCGCCCGCCTCGGCGGCGGTGCTGCCGAAGGTGCTGTGAGCCCCTCCGGTGCGGCCCGGAAGGCCTGCTCGATCGCCCGGCAGCGCCAGGAGGTCCGCCACCGGGCGGGGGCCGACACCCGCCCGGCGCATGCCCTCGACCCGCCGTCACGGTGGTGGCCGGGGGAGCCGTGACGGCGGGTCGGGGGTGTCGTGGCCGTGGGGCCGCGGGTGTCGGGGGCGGCGGTCAGCGGGCCTTCACGACGGACCGCAGTGCGTGCCGCAGCTGCTCGCGGCCGGGCTGGACGGCCCGGTCGAGGGCGGGGGCGAAGGGCAGCACCGCGCCGTCCGGGCGGGTGATCCGGCGCGGCGGGGCGATCAGCCGCATCTCCTCGGCGGCGGTGGCGAGCACCTCGGCGCCGAAGCCGCAGCTGCGGTTGGAGTCGTCCACGACGACCAGCCGGCCGGTGCGCTCCAGCGACTCGGCGAGCGCCGGCCAGTCGAAGGGGTGGACGGTGCGCGGGTCGAGCACCTCGACCGAGAGCTCCGGTGCCAGCTCCTCGGCGACGGCCAGGGCGTCGTGCACCAGGTGCCCGAGGGCGACCAGGGTGACGTCCGTGCCGGGGCGGTGGATCCGGGCCCGGCCGAGCGGCACCGGGGCGAGTTCCCAGGTCACCGTCTCGCGCACCGCCAGGGCGGCCGCCGGGGCGAACACCACCACCGGGTCCGGGTCGCGGATCGCCGAGCGCAGCAGCCCGTAGGCGTCGGTCGGGGTGGCGGGCACCACGGTCTTCACCCCGGCGTGCGCGAACAGGCTGTACGGGTGGTCGGAGTGCTGCCCGGCCCAGCCGTCCCGGGAGCCCGAGCCGGGCACCAGGCAGGTCAGCGGGACGGCCGCCTGGCCGCCGGTCATCAGCGAGAACTTGTGGGCCTGGTTGACGAGTTGCTCGAAGACCAGGAAGAGCAGCGAGGGGATCTGGAACTCCAGCACCGGCCGCCGCCCGGCCAGGGCGGCGCCCATCGCCATCGCGGTGAAGGCCTGTTCGGAGAGCGGGGTGTCCACGATCCGCTCCGGGCCGAAGCGGTCCAGCAGGCCCAGGGTGGGGCCGGCCAGGCCGGCGCCGATGTCCTCGCCGAACACGCAGACCGCCGGGTCCTCGGCGAGTTCGTCGGCCAGGGCCCGGTTGAGCGCCTTGGTGTACGAGAGCCTGGTCACGCCGACACCCCCGCCCGGGGCCGAAGGCCGTCGGCGTACAGGTGGTCCAGCGCGCCGGCCGGGTCCGGGTGGGCCGAGGCCAGGGCGAACTCCTCGGCGGCGGCGAGTTGTTCGGCCACCGAGCGGTCCAGTTCGGCGACCGCGGCCCGGTCCAGCGGGGCGGCGGCCCGGGCCAGCGGGTCGCGCTCGCGCCAGGCCGCGACCTCCTCGGGGGTGCGGTAGCGCAGTTTCATCCGGCGTTCCATGGTGTGGTGGCCTTCGTAGCGGTAGGTGCGGCACTCCAGGAAGCCGGGGCCGCCGCCCGCGCGGGCCCGCTCGACCGCGCGCAGGGCGGCGGCCCGGACGGCCTCGGTGTCCATGCCGTCCACCTGCTCGGCGGGGATGCCGAAGGCGGCGGCCCGGCCGGTGGCGGTGCCCGCGACGGCGGTCGCGGCGGGCAGGGTGGTGGCGTAGCCGTTGTTCTCGCAGACGAAGAGCACCGGCAGCCGCCACATCGCCGCGAGGTTGAGCGACTCCAGCAGCACGCCCTGGTTGAGCGCGCCGTCGCCGAAGAAGGACACCGCGACCGGGCTGCCCTCGGTCCCGCTCTCGGCGTGCGTGGCGTGCGTGGCGTGCGTGCTGTGCTTGGCGGCCCAGGCGGCGCCCACCGCGATCGGCGCCCCGGCGCCGACGATGCCGTTGGCGCCGAGGATGCCCAGCGAGAGGTCGGCGGCGTGCATCGAGCCGCCCCGGCCGCCGTTCAACCCGTCGACCCGGCCCGCGAGTTCGGCGAGCAGCCGGTCCGGGGCGGCGCCCCGGGCGAGCACGTGGCCGTGGCCGCGGTGGGTGCTGGTCAGCCGGTCGGCCGGGCCGAGCGCCGAGCAGACGCCGACCGCGACGGCCTCCTGCCCGATGTACGGGTGGATGCCGCCGGGGATCGCGCCGGACTTCACCAGGCCGAGCGCCAGCTCCTCGAAGCCGCGGATCAGCCGCAGCATCCGGTAGCGCTCGGCCGGGGCGGCCAGCGGGGCGATCGCGGCCGCGGGCGGTGCCGTCACAGCGTTCCCCGCCAGACCGTCGGGCAGAACGCCGGGTCGGCGTAGTCCGGTCGGCCGTCGGCGGTGCGGCGCACCAGCACGTCGTGGTTGTACACCACCGGGCCGCCGTCCGGCCCTTCGTGCCGCCGGTACTCGTTGGCGCCGTCCTGGAGGTGCAGCGAGACGGCCCGGCGGGGGAAGGAGGCCAGGTTGGGGCCGCTGCCGTGGTAGGTGCGGCAGTGGTGGAAGGACATGTGGCCGCGCGGGATCAGCATCGGGACCTTCCGCACCCGCTGCCCGTTGAACGCGGCGTTGGCGTCCAGGATGGCGTCCAGCTCGGAGTTGTCGCGGTCGGCGAAGTGCCGGGTGGAGTCCTCGCCGGAGGGCATCTCCCGCCAGCGGTGGCTGCCGTCGACCATGGTGATGGTGCCGTTCTCCTCCCGGCAGTCGTGGAACGGGATGAAGGCGGTGAGCATGGACTGGGAGGTCGAGGTCTGCCAGTAGTGCTTGTCGAAGTGCCAGGGCACGTGGTTGCTGGGCTCCCCGGGCACCGGGGGCTTGTAGATCAGGGTGGCCTGGAAGATCCGGATCTCCTCGGCCCCGGCGAGCAGTGCGGCGACCGCGCCGACCAGCGGCTTGCGCAGGATCGCGCCGATCGCGTCGCTCTCGTGGTGGACGTAGTCGTTGTGCCGCTGGACCGGCCCGTGCGAGGGCTCCCAGGCGGCCAACCGGGGCGGGCGGACGGGCAGTTCACGGTCCCGGTGGCCCGCGTAGTACAGCTCGGTGGCGGCCTGGAGGGTGTCCAGCTCCTCGTCGGTGAACAGCCGGCGGGAGAGGTACCAGCCGTGCTCGCGGTAGTGCGCCACCTCCTCGGGGGTGGGCAGCAGGGCGTGCTCGGCGTCGGTGAGGCGGAACTCGGTGGCGGTGGTCATCGGTGGTGCTTCCCTTCTGGGGGCGGTCAGCGGGCGGCGGCGGAGGTCTGTCGCTCGACCGCCTCGTAGAGCGCCTTGATGTTCGCGGTGCCGAACGTGCCCGCGCCCTGGCGCTCGATCAGTTCCAGGAAGGAGGTGCGCCGCGGGTGGGTCGAGCGGGCGAAGATCTGGAACAGCTGGCCGCCGTGGTCCTGGTCCACCAGGACGTGCAGGTCGCGCAGGGTCTCCACCGGGATGGCCGTCCCGCCGAGCCGCTCGGTGAGCGCGTCGAAGTAGGCGCCCGGGGTGGTCAGGAACTCCACGCCGCGGGAGCGGGCGGTGCGTACGGCGGTGGCGATGTCGTGGGTGCTGAACGCCAGGTGCTGCACCCCGGCGCCGCCGTGGGCGGACAGGAACTCGTCGATCTGGCCCGGGCGGCGGGCGGTGTCGGGCTCGATCAGGGTGAAGGTGACCAGGCCGGAGGAGCTCTGCACCACGGTGGAGTCCATGGCCTGCTCGCCGACCTCGATGTACTCCTCGAAGATCGCGTGGAAGCCGAGCGCGGCCTCGCAGAACCTTACGGCGTCGGCGAGTTCGCCGCCGGGCAGGCAGATCGCGACGTGGTCGAGGGCCTCCAGCAGCCCGGGGCCGGTGCTCCCGGTCGCCCCGTCGGCCCGGTCCGCCCCGGCCGCGTGCATCGAGGTGAACCGCAGGGCGGTGTCGCCGAATCCGGCGATCAGGCAGGCCTCCCGGTCCAGCACCCGGGCGCCGTGCCGTTCGGCCCGCTCCAGGGCGGCCCGCGGGTCGGTGCAGCCGAGGGCGAGCGCGGCGACGCCGTCGCCGTGCCGGGCGACGTAGGCGGACACCGGGTGGCCGGGGTCGGCGGCGGCGGTCAGGCGCAGCCGGATCGAGCCCTGGGCGAGGTCGATGGTGCGGGTGCCGTCCGCCGAGGTGGTCGGGGGTGCGGCGGTGAAGTCGTAGTCGGCGTGCAGTTCGGCGGCGGTCTTGTCGGCGTCCGCGCAGTGGAACTCGACGCGGGCGATGGTCTGGATGGACAACGGGATCTCCCCCCGGAGGGATGGTGGTTCGAGGAGCGGCGCGCTGCCGGGCGGCGCTGCCCGGCGAGGACCCGCGGGAGCTAGCGCGTGGCGTCGACGGGGCGGACGGAGGCCGGGCCGAGGATCAGGCTGAGGTTGTGGCCGCCGAAGGCGAAGGCGTTGCTCAGCGCGGCGCGCACCGGGGTGGACCGGGCGGCGCCCCGGACGTGGTCCAGGTCGCAGGCCGGGTCCGGGTCGACCAGGTTGAGCGTCGGCGGCAGCGTCCCCCTCGCCACCGCCAGGGCCGTCACGGCCGCCTCCAACGCGCCTGCGGCGCCCAGGAGATGGCCGGTGGAGCCCTTGGTGGAGCTGACCGCCGGCCGGTGCGCGCCGAAGACGGCGTGCAGGGCGGCGGTCTCCGCCACGTCACCGAGCTTGGTGCCGGTGCCGTGGGCGTTCACGTAGTCGATGTCCTCCGGGGCCAGGCCCGCGTTGGCGAGCGCGGCGCGCATCGCGTCGGCGGCGCCGGCGCCGTCCGGGCGGGGCATGGTCGGGTGGTGGGCGTCGGTGGAGGCGCCCCAGCCGAGCACGTCCGCGTAGCCGGTGGCGCCGCGCGCGGCGGCGTGGCTCGCGCTCTCCAGGACGAGGACGGCGCTGCCCTCGCCCAGCACGAAGCCGTTGCGGCGGCTGTCGAAGGGCCGGCTGGACTGTTCCGGATCCTCCCAGCCCTGCGCCAGGGCACGGGCGTTGGTGAAGGCGGCGGCGATGGTCGGGTGCAGCGAGGACTCGGTGCCGCCGCACACCACCACGTCGGCGTCGCCCGCGCGGATCAGCCGCAGCCCCTCCGCGATCGCCTGGGCGCCGGCCGCGCAGGCCGTCACCACGGCCGAACTGTAGCCCCGGATGCCGTACTTGATGGCGATCCGGGCGGCGGCCATGTTGGAGAGCATGCCGGGCAGCAGGTACGGGCTGACACCGGGGCGGCCGCGTTCCAGCCGGCGGTGGGACTGCTGCTCGAAGGTCTCCAGGCCGCCGCCCCCGGTGGCCAGCACCACGGCGGTGCGGTGCGGGTCGGCGTCGCGGCCGACCACCAGGGCGGCGTCGGCGAGCGCGTCGTCGGCGGCGGCCAGGGCGAGCAGCACGAAGCGGTCCACGCAGCGGGTCTCGGTGGGCGGCAGCACCTCGCGGCCGTCCACGGCGGGGGCGATCCCGGCGGCGGGCAGCCAGCCGTGCGCGGGGTGGTCCTCGGGGACGGCCCGCAGGCCGGAGCGGCCGGCGGCCAGCGCCTCGAACACCTCGGCGGGCCCCCGGCCGAGCGGGGAGACCAGGCCGATGCCGGTGATGACGGCGGCTTCGCGGGCGGTCATCGGGCGCTCACCGCCGCCAGGTGGCGCTCACGCAGCAGGACCTTGCGGACCTTGCCGGTCGGGCCGAGCGGGATGTCGTCCCCGGTGACCACCAGGACCTGGCGGACGGTCGCGGCGGTGGCCTCGTCCAGGGCGGCGACGACGGCCTCGGCGCGGTCGGCCTCGGCTGCGGCGTCCCGGTCGGCGTCCTCGCCGAGGAGCAGCAGTACGTCGGTGACCACCTGCTCGCCGTCCCGGACGGCGACCACCGTGCAGTCCAGCACGTCCGGGCGGGCGGCCAGTACCCGTTCCTCCGACATCGCGGTGAACAGCCGCTTGCCGTCGGCGAGTTCGAGCGAGTCCACGGCCCGGTCGACGTGGTAGTAGTAGCCCTCCTCGTCCCGGTACATCAGGTCCCCGGTGAGGAAGCGGCCGCGCAGCCGGGTGCGGAAGGTGGTGGCCGAGTCGTTCCAGTAGCCGAGGGCCAGGGTCGGTGAGGCGGTGGCGAGTTCGCCGACCTCGCCGGGGCCGAGCGGTTCGCCGTCCGGGCCGACCACTTCGCAGTCGACGAAGGCGTGCGGGCGGCCGACGCAGCGGCCGTAGCGGTCGGTGCCGGGGCCGTGGGTGATGAAGAAGTGCGAGTGGCCCATCTCGGTGGAGCCGAGGCCGTCCACGAACAGCGAGCCGGGCTGCCGGGTGCGGCCCTGCCGGGTGACGGTCTCCCGGCTGCCGGTGGCGATCAGTCGGCGGATGTGCACCTCGTGGGCGCAGTCGCCGGTGTTCCACCAGAGTGCGACGGAGGCCAGGTCCCGTGCGGCCAGGTCGTGGTGGGCGAGGTCCGCCCAGGTGGCGGCGAAGCCGATCACCCCGGTGGGGTGCCACTGCTCGATCGCGTCCAGCACGCCGGCGCCGGACTGGCCGGACAGGCAGGCCAGTTCGGTGTGCGAGCTGAGCGCGAGGTTGAGCGCGATCAGGGTCGCGGCGTGCGGGGCGGGCAGGGCGCTGAGCATCCGGTCCTGGCCCTGCGGGCGGGGCAGCCGCAGCCGGTGGCGGATCGCCGCGTACAGGCCGGCGTGGGAGTGCACGACGGCCTTCGGCATGCCGGTGGTGCCGGAGGAGTGGGTGATCGCCACCGGGTCGCCGGACCAGTGCCGGTAGGGCTCCGGGGCGGCGTCCGGGTCGCCCGCGCCGAGGGTGGAGATCTCCGGCAGCAGCGGTGCGCCCGGGTCGTACTCGGCCAGGGCGGCCAGGTGGGCCGGGTCGGCGAGCACCCCGACGGCGCCGAGCCGGGCGATGTAGCGGGCGGCGCGCTCGGCGTCCAGGTTGGGGTTGAGCAGCGCGGGGACGGCGCCGAGCCGGGCCAGGGCGAGGAAGGCGAGCACGTGCTCGGCGGCGTCGCTCGCGTGCACCACGACCGGGTCGCGCCGGGTGATGCCGAGGCCGTGCAGGGCGGCGGCGCGGGCCCGGACGGCGCGGTCGAGCTCGCGCAGGGTGAGCGGCTGCCAGGCGGGGTGGCCGTCCACCGGGGTGTCGAAGGTGAGCAGCGGCTCGTCGAGCCCCTGGCCGAGGGCGATCCGGGCGGTCAGCACGTTGCCGGCGCCCACGTCGGGGTCGTCCGCGAGCTGGGTGCGGAGACTGCGGATGGTCACGGGGGTGGATCCCTCCCTCGGGGCCGGGGCGGCCCGGGCGGCTGATCGGGTGTCGGGGTGCGGCCGGCGCGGACGGCGGCCGGGCGGGGGTGGGGCGTCGGCCGTGGCGGGGCGTCGGCGGTGCGAGGGTGGGCCGGGCGGGTCGCTGGTGTGCCGGGTACGGCTGCGTCAGGCGGCGGGCCTCATCGATGGCTACGGGCGCCGCCGGCCCGCGGGTTCAGTCGGCGGGCCCGGCGAGCAGCACGGCCACGGCGTGGTCACCGTCGGGGCCCTGCTCGGCGGCGATCACCAGGACGTGGTCGGCGTCCCCGTCGGCCAGCAGCAGCGCGGCCAGCTCGTAGGCGTCCGCGGGGACGGTGCCGGGTACGGCCTCGACCGGGCTGATCGCCACGACGGGGCCGGTCAGGCCCCAGCGGGCGGCGATGTGCCCGAGGACGGCGTTGGGGTTGGACTGGAAGAACAGCAGCGGGGCCGGGCGGTGTCCGGGCTCCGCGCTCCGGTCGATGGCGCACGCGGTGGCGAGGTCGCCGCCGGCGCTGGCGAGCAGCAGGGCGGTGCGCCCGGGGGCGGGCGGCGGGCCGTGGTGGGCCCGCAGGCAGTGGTCGGCGGTGTCGGCGATCAGCGGGGCCAGGCCGGCGGGGGTGAAGCCGGGCAGCGGTGGCGGGGGCCCGGGGAGGTCCGGGCCGGGGCGGCGGGCCTCGGCGAGGACGCGCGGGGCGGCGGCAGGGGTGGTCATGGTGTGTGGGTGTCCGGGTCAGGCGGCGGCCAGCAGCAGGGCGGTGTTGGCCCCGCCGAAGGCCGAGTTGAGGGTGAGCGCGTAGTCGGGGCGGGTGGTGTGCGGGCCGTCCAGCACGAGGTCCAGCCGGACGTCGGGGTCGGGGCCCAGCCAGCCGGCGTTGACCGGGGTCATTCCGCTCTCCAACGCTCCGACGGTGACGGCGAGTTCGAGCAGGGCGGAGGCCTCCAGCGCGTGGCCGTGCACCGATTTGCTGGAGCTGACCGGCAGTCGGTCGGTGTGCGGGCCGAACACCGTGTGCAGGGCGGTGGCCTCGGCCCGGTCGGCGAGCTCGGAACCGGTGCCGTTGGCGTTGACGTAGCCGACCTGGTCCGGGGTGATGCCCGCGCGGCCCAGTGCGGCCTCGATCGCCCGGGCGACCCCGGTGCCGTCCGGCTCCGGTCGGCAGACGTGGTGGGCGTCCCCGGTCCGGCCCCAGCCGGCCAGCCGGGCGAGTGCGGGAGCCGAGCGCCGTTCGGCGGCCGGGGCGGACTCGACCAGGACGGCGACGGCCGCGTCGCCGAGCAGGGTGCCGGTGCGGCCGGCGCTGAACGGGCGCAGTTCGCCGTCCCGGGCCAGGGCGCGTCCGGCGTCGAAGACGGCGAACACCCCGGGCTCGACCAGGTGGCCGGCCGCGACCAGGACCCGTTCGTGCCGACCGGCGGCGACCAGGGCGGCGGCGTCGGCGACCGCGGTGGCGGCCGCCACGCAGGCGCCGGTGTACACCCGGGTGACGCCCGGCGCGCCCCAGTGCGCCCGGACCCCGGCGGCCACCGCGTCGGCGGTGGCGCGGGTGCGCCCGTCGCTGTGCAGGGCGAGCAGGACGGGCATCGCGGCGCCCTCGGCGGCGGTCAGCCCGGCCTGCCGGCCGGCCTGTCCGATCGCCTCCAGCACGGCCCTGGCCAGCGGGAAGGTGCTGGCCAGCGGTACCGTCCCGGGCAGCAGAGCGGCCCGGGTGGTGCGCCGGCCGGTCACGTCGAAGCGGGTCACCTCGGTGAACGCGGCCTTGCCGTGGGCGGCGGCCTCGGTCAGCGCGGTGAGTCCGCGTCCGGCGGCGCTGAGCACCCCGACGCCGGTGACGACCGGGCGGGCGGCGACCGCCACGGGCCCGGGCGCGGCGGGCCGGGGCGGCGGGCCGGGTGTGCCAGTGCCGGTGTCAGTGTCGGTGCCGGTCACGGCCGCGCTCCGGCGCGGGCGGCCAGCACCGTCGAGCGCAGCAGCTCGGTGGCGTCGTCGACCGTCCGCACGGCGCCGAAGTGCTCGTCGTCCAGGTCCAGCTGGATTCCGTAGCGCTGCTCGAACTCGGCGATCAGCCAGGTCAGTTCGAGCGAGCCGAGTTCCTCGGGCACGGTGTCGGCGGCGCGCTGCCCGAACGCCGCCAGCATCGTCAGGACCTCGGCCCGGTCGGGGAGCGCCCCGGGGGCGGAGTCCGCGGGGCGGGCGGAGTCGGTCACGCCGCGCTGCCGGTGGCGGCGGGGAGGGCGTCGATCCGCTTGACCACGTCGGCGGTGAACTCGTCCAGGGTCATCATCGCGGTGGTCTCCATCTCGTCCAGGTCGAACTTGATCCCGAACTCGTCCTCGACCTGCACCGAGAGTTCGGCCAGGGCGAGCGATTCGAGGTCCAGTCCGGCCGGGCCGAGGTCGGTGTCCCCGGTGACCTCGGAGACGTCGTACTGCATCTCGGTGAGGGCGGCCAGAACGAACGCGCGGATGCGGTCCTGCATGAGTGGGCTCCTTGTCGGGGTTGTCCGGAGGGTGTCCGGCGGGTGGTGCGTCCGGTCAGCGCACGGCGGCCGCGGCGGTGTCGCGCAGGGCGGCCGGGTCGCGCAGCAGCTTTCCGGTGGCGGTGCGGGGGAGGGCGGGCAGCAGGACGAGGCGGCGCGGCCGCTTGTAGGCGGCGAGCCGGCGGGCCAGCCCGTCCTGGACGAGGGCGGGTTCGGCCCCGGCCTCGACGGACAGGTACGCCTCGATCGCCCCGTCGTCGAAGACGACGACCGCCTCGCGGACCTCGGGCAGCGCGGCGAGGGTCTGCTCGACCTCGGTGAGGTCGACCTTCAACCCGCCGATCGAGACCTGGGAGTCGAGCCGGCCGTGCACGGTGACCAGGCCGGTCGCCTCGTCCAGGGCGGCGGCGTCGCGGGTGTGCAGCCAGCCGTCCGACCAGCGGCCCGGGTCGTCCAGCCCCGGGTACGGGGAGGTGGCGGCGCCGAGCTGCAGCTCGCCGGCGACGAGCCGCATCCGCATGCCGTGGACGGGGCGTTTGGCGGGGTGCAGCGTTCCGTCGAGGTCGGTGGCGATGACCCCGGTCTCGGTCATGCCGTACATGGTGCCGAGCGGTACGCCGTACCGTTCGGTGAACAGCGCGGGCAGGCCGGGGCGGACCAGTTCGCCCGCGACGACCATCCGGCGCAGCTGCGGCAGCGCCGGGGGAGTGACCGTCCCCGCCAGCAGCTCGGCGTGGAAGGGCACTCCGACGACGGTGGTCGGCCGCTGGTCGGCGGCGACCGCGGCGAGGATGCCGGCCGCCGTCATCCGCTCCGGGACGGTGAGCACGGCCCGGGCGTGCAGGGCGTTGAGCAGCCCGCCGACCAGCCCGAGCACGTGCACCACCGAGGACAGCAGGACGACCCGCTCGCCCTCGCCGGGGAACTCCACCAGCCTGCGGTAGCAGTCGAGTTCGCGCAGCAGGTCGGTGGCGGTGCGGGCGATGACCTTGGCCGGGCCGGTGGACCCGGAGCTGAGCTGGATCAGGGCGTGCCCGGTGCGGGCCGGGAGCCCGTCCGGCAGCGGGACGGCGACCGGCTCGACCTCGGAGAAGCCGCGCAGCGCCGCGGCGGGCCGGTGGGCGGAGCCTACCAGCACCTGCGGAGCCAGCCGGGCCACCGCCGCGTCCACTTCGTGGTCGGTCAACCGGTGGTCGAGCAGTGCGACTTGGGCGC
The DNA here is from genome assembly GCF_042738155.1 of Kitasatospora sp. NPDC059088. Lineage (NCBI taxonomy): Bacteria > Bacillati > Actinomycetota > Actinomycetes > Kitasatosporales > Streptomycetaceae > Kitasatospora > Kitasatospora sp. NPDC059088. Next base: position 29,654 of record NZ_JBHYGR010000064.1, read on the forward strand.
CGAGCCGCCAGCAGGCCAGCAGCACGGCGACGAAGGCCACCGAGGGCGGCAGCCGCAGCGCGGCGGTGCCGCCCGGGCCGAGCCCGGCGGCGGTCAGTCGGTCGCACTGGTCCTCGACCAGGGCGCGCAGGGCGTCCCGGTCGAGGGGTGCGCCGAAGTGCAGGCACTCCTCGCCGCCCGGCCCGGCCAGCAGCGACCGTTCGACCCAGTCCTGCGGGGCGTCGGCGTGCGGCGGGGCGGAAAGCGGAAGGGAAAAGCGGGAAAAGCCGGTCAACGCGGCTCCACAACAAGTGAGGGGATTTGACATGGACGCAATGGGCGTCGTTCTCAACCAATACGGTCAATTCCGTTGCCAGACCTTGGCACAGACGTTTGGTCAAATCAAGGTCTATACCAATGTGCTCGTTGCTCCTACGCTGCCGAACCGGGACCGGCCCGCGCGTGGCCGTCCGGGAAACGAGGATGCCCGTGGGAGCACTCACGCTGGCCGGGATCGAGCACGCCGCACGCGACCGACTCCCCCCGGAAATCTGGGACTTCATCGAAGGCGGCAGCGGCGCGGAACGCACTCTGACGGCGAACCGGGAGGTGTTCGGGCACTATGCACTGCGCCCGCGCACCCTGGTCGACGTCTCGGCCTGCGACCCCGCGCTGACCCTGCTCGGCGCCCCGCTGCGGATCCCGCTGGGCATCGCCCCGATGGCCTACCACCGGCTGGTCGACCCGGAGGGCGAGACCGCCACCGCGCGCGCCGCCGGGGCGGCCGGCGCCCTGCTGGTCGCCGGGATGTTCGCCAGCCGCACCCTGGAGGAGATCGCCGGGGCCGCCACCGGCCCGCTCTGGCTCCAGCTCTACTGGCTGCGCCGCCGCGACGCCCTGGCCGCCCTGGTCGAACGCGCCGAGGCGGCCGGCTTCCGGGCCCTGGTGCTGACCGTGGACGCGCCCAGGATCGGCCGCCGGCTGCGCGACCTGCGCAACGGTTTCGCCGTCCCGCCCACCGTCCGCGCGGTCAACCTGGACGAGACCCTGATGTCCGCCAGTCACCGCGCCACCGACGGCGGTTCCGGCATCGCCGAGCACGCCCGCGAGCAGTTCGACCCCACCCTGAGCTGGTCCGACCTGGCCTGGCTGCGCGAGCGCACCCGGCTGCCGCTGGTCCTCAAGGGCGTGCTGACCGCCGAGGACGCCCGGCTGGCCGTCGAGCACGGCGTGGACGCCCTCCTGGTGTCCAACCACGGCGGCCGCCAGCTCGACGGCGCGCTGCCCGCCCTGGCCGCCCTCCCTGAGGTGGTCGACGCGGTGCCCGCCGAGCTCCCGGTACTCCTGGACGGCGGCGTGCGCACCGGCACCGACATCGCCGTCGCCCTCGCCCTCGGCGCCCGGGCCGTGCTGATCGGCCGCCCCGCCCTGTGGGGCCTCGCCGTCGACGGCGAGGCCGGGGTGCACCGGGTGCTCCGCCTGCTGCACGAGGAACTCGACCACACCCTGGCCCTGTTGGGCCGCCCCCGGCTCGCCGACCTGGGCCGCGACGCCCTCGCGCGCTGGCCCCGCCCGGTCGGCTGAACCGCGCCGTACCCGCAGCCCGTTCCTCCAGAAGGAGAACCGATGACCGAACCGACGAGCAGGACCGACGACCGCTTCCCCGGCTGGGACTGGGACGACCCGGACGGGCTGGAGACCCGCCTGGACGCCTTCAGCGCCCAGGTCGCCACCTGCAAGACCCTCGAAGCCCGCCCCGGCGCCCTGCCGCACGACCACCACGACTTCCGCGAACTCGGCCTCACCGGTATCGAGTTCGCCGCCTTCCGGACCGCCCACCCGGAAGGCCTCGGCACCGACCTGGCCACCCTGCGCGGTGCCGCGGCCGACGGCGGGCCCGGCCCCGCCACCGAGCCCGGCACCCTCTACCGGGTCGACGGCGACCGCTGGTTCACCCAGCTGGACGTCTCCCGCCCGCTGCCCTTCGCCGACGCCAGCGTCGACTGGGTCTACGCCGAGCACCTGATCGAGCACGTCACCCTGCCGGTCGCGGTCGGCTGGCTGCGCGAGGCCCGCCGGATCCTGCGCCCCGGCGGCGTCCTGCGCCTCACCACCCCCGACCTCGCCCGCTACCTGGTCGGCTACGCCACCGGCGACGGCTTCCTCGGCAAGCACCGCCGCCGGCTCGGCACCCTGGGCTTCGGCCCGCCGATGCCCGCCCGGCCGGCCTTCCTGGTCAACCAGATCTTCCGGTACTACGGCCACCAGTGGATCTACGACCTGGACGAACTGCGGCACGTGCTGACCCTGGCCGGGTTCACCCCCGACCAGATCCGGCACTGCGCCTACCGCCAGGGCCTCCGTTCGGACGTCGCCGACCTCGACACGGCCTTCCGCACCGACGAGACCGTCTACGTCGAGGCCGACCGCTGAACCGGGGCCGAACCCCTGGCCGACCACAGCCCGCCGCAACCCCGCCGCAACCCCGCTGAACCCCCGCCGAGCCGCCGCCCGGCCCCGGCCGGGCCACCGAACGGACCGCCACCCATGCCCCTGCACCCCCAGGCCGAGGCCTACCGCGCCCACCGCGCGCGCAGCGGCGCACCGCCGCTCTACACCCTCACCCTCGCCGAGGCCCGCGCCGCCGACCTCGCCGACATCCGCGCCGCGTCCGGTACCCCCGAGCCGGTCGCCGCCGTCGAGGAGCACCGCATCCCCGGCCCCGGCGGCGAACTCGCCCTGCGGCTCTACCGGCCCGAGCCGCCCGGCCGCCCGCTGCCCGCCCTGCTCTACCTGTTCGGCGGCGGCTGGACGCTCGGCTCGGTCGACACCAGCGACGCGATCTGCCGCCGCCTCACCAACGCCGTCGGCTGCGTCACCGCCTCCGTCGGCTACCGCTCGGCCCCCGAGCACCCCTTCCCCGCCGCCCTGCACGACTGCCGCGCCGCCCTGGAGCAACTGGTCGCCGGGGCCGCGGACTTCGGCATCGACCCGGACCGCCTCGCGGTCGGCGGCGACAGCGCCGGCGGCAACCTCGCCGCCGCCCTGACCCTGCTGCTGCGCGCCGAGGGCGGCCCGACGCTGCGCCACCAGCTGCTGGTCTACCCCAACACCGACCACGCCGCCGACACCCCCTCGCTGCGCGAGCACGACGACCCGCTGCTGTTCAACCGCCGCTCGGCCGCCTGGTACTGGGGCCACTACCTGGCCGACCCGGCCGACGGCGCCTCCTCGTACGCCTCCCCGCTGCGCGCCGCCGACCTGTCCGGCCTGCCGCCCGCGACCGTCCTCACCGCCGAGTACGACCCGCTGCGCGACGAGGGCGAGCGGTACGCCGAGGCGCTCCGCGCGGCCGGGGTCCCGGTGGACCTGCGCCGCTACCAGGGCATGCCGCACGGCTTCTTCGCCATGACCGGCACCCTGGACGCCGCCGCCGAGGCCCAGGCCCACGCGGCCGCCCGCCTCCGGGAGGCCCTGCGGTGACCGACCACGACCCGACCGACCACGACCCGACCGGCGTCGACCGGAGCGCCGACGGCACGATCGCCGACGACCCGACCGACCTGGCCCTCGCCGACCTGCACGGCTCGCTCGCCGACCCGCTGCTGGACGCGATGACCTTCCTCAACGAAGTCACCACCCGCTACCCCGGCGCCGTCTCCTTCGCCCCGGGCCGCCCCTACGAGGGCTTCTTCGAACCCGAGGACGTCCCCGCCTACCTGGACGGCTACCTCGACCACCTGGCCGACCGCGGCCTCGACCGCGACGCCGTGCGCACCGCGCTGTTCCAGTACGGCCCCACCAAGGGCATCATCGCCGACCTGGTCGCCCGCACCCTCGCCAACGACGAGGGCCTCACCGTCGACCCCGCGGCCGTGGTGCTCACCGTCGGCGCCCAGGAGGGCATGCTGCTGGCCCTGCGCGCCCTGTGCGCCGGCCCGCAGGACGTGCTGCTGGTCAGCTCGCCCTGCTACGTCGGCGTGACCGGGGCGGCCCGGCTGCTCGACCTGACCACCCGGCCGGTCCCCGAGGGCCCCGACGGCGGCCCCGACCCGGCGGCCGTCCGCGCCGCCGCCCGGGAGGTGCGGGCCGAGGGCCGCCGCCCGCGCGCCCTGTACGTCGTCCCGGACTTCGCCAACCCCTCGGGCACCAGCATGCCGGTCGCCGCCCGCACCCGGCTGCTGGACGCCGCCGCCGAGGAGGGCCTGCTGGTCGTCGAGGACAACCCGTACGGCTTCTTCGCCCGCACCCCGGGCCCGCGGCCCACCCTCAAGGCGCTGGACCGCCGCCGCCAGGTCGTCTACCTGGGTTCCTTCGCCAAGACCTGCTTCCCCGGGGCGCGGGTCGGCTACGTGGTCGCGGACCAGCGGGTGGCCGGCCCGGGCGGGCGCCGCAGTCTGCTGGCCGACGAACTGGCCAAGGTGAAGAGCATGACGACGGTCAACACCCCCGCGCTCAGCCAGGCCGTCATCGGCGGCATGCTGCTGGCCCACGACTGCAGCCTGCGGGCCGCCAACGCCCGTGCCACGGCCCACTACGCGGCCGGGATGGACACCCTGCTGCGGGAGCTGGACCGGCACTTCCCGGCCTCCGAGCGGCGCCGGCTGGGGGTGGACTGGAACCGGCCCGAGGGCGGCTTCTTCGCCGTGCTGACGGTGCCGTTCCGGGCCGACGACGCGGCCATGGAGCGCTGCGCCCGGGAGTTCGGGGTGCTCTGGACGCCGATGGCGCCGTTCTACCCGGCGGGCGGCGGCGAGCACCGGCTCCGGCTCTCGATCAGCTCGCTGACGCAGGCCCAGATCATCGACGGTGTCGCCAAGTTGGCGGAGTTCATCCGCTCCTGAGCGGGGCGGAGACGGCAGCGGGGGGCCGCTCCGCCGGGCGGGCGGGGGGGAGGCGCACTCTCGGCGACACGGATAAGCGACACGCCCCGGCGGC
>NZ_JBHYGR010000064.1:34580-48737 GCF_042738155.1 Kitasatospora sp. NPDC059088
ACTCCCGAGCGGGTGCCGCCGCGGTGGCGCGCGCGCGCCCGGGGGGGCGGGGGGGGGGGGGGGGGGGGCGCGCGCCGCGCCCCCGCCCCCCCCCCCCCCCTTCCGTACCTCCGGTCGGCGTACCCGCGTCAGCGCACCCGGGTGGAGAACAGCCGGGCCGACCAGTACACCGCCAGGACGGTCATCAGCACGACCACCAGCAGGCCCTGCCAGACCGCGGGGTCCCCGGCGTGCCCCGAGAACAGCGCGCGCATGCCCTCCACCGCCCAGTAGAAGGGGTTCCACCGGGCGAGCTGCTGTTGCCACTGCGGCGCCAGGGTGAGCGGCAGCAGCACCCCGGAGAGCAGCGCGATCGGCTGGGCGATGGTGTTCACCACCGGCGACATGGCGGCGTCGGTGGGCACCATCAGCGCGATCCCGTAGGAGATCGCGGAGGTCATCAGGGCCAGCAGGGCCAGCAGGACGTAGGCGAGCAGCAGGTTCAGCGGGCTGACCCGCAGGCCGAACGGCAGCGCGATCAGGGTGATCAGCACGGCCTGCACCAGCAGCGCCACCATCTCGCGCAGGGCCCGGCCGAGCAGCAGCGCCAGTCGGCTGACCGGGGTGACCCGGGAGCGCTCGATGATCCCGGCCCGCAGTTCGCCCAGCAGGCTGAAGCCGGTGAACAGCCCGCCGAAGATGCACAGCACGGCCAACAAGCCCGGTACGTAGACCTGGTAGGTGTCGGCGTAGCTGCCGGAGCCGTCCGGGGTGAGCACCTTCTTCAACAGCGGGGCGAACAGCACCAGGTAGAACAGCGGCTGGATGATGCCGACGGCGATCCAGATCGGGGTGCGGATCATGAGCAGCAGCTGGCGCTGGAGGATCAGCCAGGTGTCGCGGGCGAGCTTCACGGTCTCCCCAGGGGGTCGGGCAGGCAGGGCGGTGGGGCTGGATCAGGACTGCTGCAGCGAGCGGCCGGTGCGGGCCAGGAACACGTCGTCCAGGCTGGGCCGTTGGAGCTGCACGGTGCCGGGGGTGACGCCTGCCGCCTCCAGGGCGCGCAGCAGCCGCGGGATGGCGGCCGCGCCGTCCTCCAGGTAGAGCCGCAGCCCCTCGTCGCCGTTGGCCTCCAGCCGGTGCAGGTACGGCTGCGGGCGGAGCACCGCCGCGGCGCGTTCGGCGACGTCCTCGCCCGGGAGGAGCCCGAGCAGCACGACGTCGCCGGAGATCTCCCGCTTGAGCGCCTCGGGCGTGCCCTCGACCACCACCTGGCCGTGGTCGACGATGGCGACGCGGTCGCAGAGCGCGTCGGCCTCGTCCAGGTAGTGGGTGGTGACGACCACGGTCATGCCCTCGGTGCGCAGCCGGCGGATCTCCTCCCAGACGTACGCCCGGCTGGCCGGGTCCAGCCCGACCGTGGGCTCGTCCAGGAACAGCACCTGCGGCTGGTGGATGACCCCGAGGGCGATGTCCACCCGGCGGCGCTGGCCGCCGGAGTAGGTGGCGCACGGCCGGTCGCCGAAGTCGCCCAGGTCGAAGGCCTTGAGGGCGTCCTCGGCGGCCTGTACGGCCCGGGCCTTGCCCGCGCCGTACAGCCGGGACTGGAGCACCAGTTCCTCGCGGGCGCTGACGGTGTCGGTGGTGCCGCCGCCCTGGGCGACGTAGCCGATCCGGCGGCGGACCCCGGCGGGGTCGGTGAACAGGTCGGCCCCGGCGATGGTGGCCCGTCCGCCGTCGGGGCGGATCAGGGTGGCCAGCATGCGCAGGGTGGTGGTCTTCCCGGCGCCGTTGGGGCCGAGGAAACCGTAGATCTCGCCGGCGGCGACGGACAGGTCGATGCCGCGCACGGCGTCGACGGTGGAGTCCTCGCCGCTTCGGCGGGAGGTCTTCTTGCGGTAGGACTTGCGCAGTCCCGCGGTCTCGATCAACCGGAACTCCCGTACGGGGATGGGCTGCCACGGCACCCGGGAAAGGGCGGGCTCGGCGCCTGGGAAAGGCGGTGTTGCTGCGACACCCTAGAGGCGGACCAGGCCCGGAGACAATGGCCTAGACCAATGGACGTGTGATCACCTGTTCTGCTAAGGGGCGGTCACGGGGCGGTCGCCGGGGGCTGAGGCCGAGGGCCCAGCGCCTCCAGCCGGTCCGCGGCCGCCGTCGCGCCGCCGCCCGCCAGCAGGTCCCGGCCGACCTGAACCGCGCGGTCCCGGTGCTCCGTGGAGTCGAGTACGGCGGTGAGCGCCGCCGCCAGCCGCTCGGGCGTGACCCGGGCGAACGGCACCCGCAGGCCCGCCCCGGCCGCCGCCACCTGCGCGGCGACGAAGGGCTGGTCGTGCCGGATCGGCGCGGTCACCAGCGGCACCCCGTGCGCCAGCGTCTCGCCCACGGTGTTCATCCCGCCGTGGCAGAGCACCGCGTCCAGCTCGCCGCGTGCCAGCAGCTCCAGCACCGGCGCCCGGTCCACCGCCACCGCGTGCGGGGGGAGTTCGGACGGCGGGGGCAGCAGCTCGCGCGGCGCCGCGAACACCGGCTGCACCTGCGGGCCGCACAGCTCCAGCGCCCGGACGGCCCGGGCGAGGAAGTCGGCGCCCAGCTCTCCGGCCAGCGTGCCCATGGTGACCAGCACCCGCCGCCGCCCGGGCAGCAGCCGCTGCCAGGGGAAGTCCGGATCGTGCGGGCGCGGCGCGAGCACCGGCCCGACCTGCGCGTGGTGCGGCGGCGCGGCGCTCCCGGTCAGCGCCGGCCCGGTGGTGGCCAGCACCAGGGCGGGGGAGCAGCGCGGGTCCAGGTACTCCTCGGCGGGCAGCCCGGCCCGCTCCCACAGGCCGCGCAGTAGCCCGGTCATCCAGGCCTCGACCTGCGGCAACGCCCGGTAGGGGTGGCCCAGTTCCATCGCCCCGGGCGCGAAGGACGCCCACGGCAGGCCGTGCCGGTGCGCGACCAGCGCGCCCGCCGGAGTGTGCTGGTCGACCAGCAGCACGTCCGGCCGGTACTCCCGCACGAGGGTGTCCAGCGGCTTCGCGGTGAACCGGGCGTACGGGACGATGAAGCCCTCCCAGAGCGAGCGCAGCGCCGCCAGGCCGTGCCCGCCCTGGGCCCGGAAGGCCCGGGTGCCGGTGCCGAGCACCCGCGCGTCCGGGCCGAGCAGCGGGCGCAGCACCGACTCCGTGCCGGTCCAGGCGACTTCGTGACCGCGTGCGGTCAGTTCGGCGGCGATGCCCGCGGCCGGGTTGACGTGTCCGGTGAGCGGCGGCATCACCAGCAGGAACCGGGTCATCGGCGGTCCTCCTCGGGGAGCAGGGCCTGGAGGTCGGCGACGGTCAGCGCCTCCAGGGCGGCCAGGTCCAGTCCGGCCCGCAGGGCAGCCAGGTCGGCGGCGGGGCCGAAGCGTGCGGGCAGCCGGACGGCCAGCTCGGCGAGTTCGCACTCGTCCAGCAGCAGGTCGCCGTCCAGGCGGGCGTCCGGGGCCAGCCGGTCCGCCCAGGCGGGCGGCGCGCCGGCCACCTCGGCCAGCAGGGCGGCCAACACCCGGTTCAACGGCTGCGCGGGGAGGGCTGGTTCACGGTCTGACATGGGAGGTTCTCCCGTCCGGTCGACGGTGCGGAGTGGCGTGCGGGGTGACGTGCGCAAGGGCGGTGCGGAGTGGGGTTGCGCGGCGGCCCCGGTGGAGCGGCCCGCGCGTGGCGCGGGGGCCCGGGGAGGGCGGCTCCGAGGGCGCCCGAGGAGGCGGTCGCGCAGGAGAAGCGCCCGAGATCACTTGTGCGACCAGGCGGGCGTCGGAATACTAGCCCGGGTGACCGCACTGGAGGCAGTGGCCGTTCACCTCCCCCCACACGCCGTGCCCATCGAGGCGGTGGGCGAGCGCATCGGCCTGACCCCACGTCAACTCCGTCTCTTCCGCCGCTTCCACGGCCTGGACCAGCTGCGGCTGGATCCGGGCGGGACGCTGCCCGACCTGCTCGACGCAACCCTCGACGACCTGCCGGAGCTGCGCGGACGCGAACAGCACGTCCGCTTCGTGATCCACGCCCGCAGCATGCCGGTGGCCGTGCCCTACCCGCTCAACCCCCTGCACGAGGTGCTCGCCGGCCGTGGGCTGGCGCACGCGAGCGCCTTCACGGTGACCCACCACGCCTGCGCGGTGGGCCTGTTGGCCATCGACCTGGCGGGCCGACTGCTGGCCGGCGATCCCGACCCGCAGGCCCTCGCCCTGGTGCTGGCGGGGGAGAAGACCTTCACCAAGGACGCCCAGGTGGTGCCGGAGACCGGGATCTTCGCCGAGGGCGCGGCCGCCTGCCTGGTCAGCGCGGACGGGCCGCAGCACCGGGTGCGCTCCTTCGCGGTGCGCCAGCGCCCGGAGTTCGACGGCCGGCTGGCCGAGGACGCGGAGCTGCTCGCCCGCTACCAGCGGGAGTACCCGAACGTCATGGTGGAGGCGATCGAGGCCGCCCTCCAGCAGGCCGGTCTGGACCTCTCCGACCTGGCCGCGGTGCTTCCGCACAACGTCAACCAGGCGTCGTGGCGGATGATAGCGCGGCGGATCGGCTATCCGCTCGACCAGGTGGTGCTGGACAACGTGCTGTCGGTCGGGCACAGTTTCGCTGCGGACAGCCTCATCAATCTTCACACCGCCACCACGCGGGGGCTGATCCGCCGCGGCGACCACTACCTGATCGCCGCCGCCGGTATCGGGGCCACCTTCTCCGCGATGGTGATGCAGTACTGACGCTCCGTCAGTCGACCGCTCGAACCACCGGGCGCGTTTCCCACGTTGTCAATCCAGAGCACACTTCCCACGCACGACGGGACGGGACACCCATGTCAGAATCACTGGTCCAGACCACTGACCCCGAGCTGCGCGAGCGGATCCTGCACGGCATCGGCGAACTCCTGCCACGCGTGCTCAAGCGCGAGCTGCCCGAGATCCCCGCGGACGCCTGCCTGTTCGACGACCTCGGCCTCACCTCGGCCGGCACCATCGAGCTCATCCTGGAGCTGGAGGAGTCGCTCGACATCCAGGTGGACGTGGAGCAGATCACCGAGGACGACCTTCGGTCGGTCACCAAGCTGGCCGACTACGTCGCCGGGCACCTCATCGCCGAGGACTGACCGGGTGCCCGTCGGTCCCCCCGGTTCCCCTGTCGGCCCTGCCGCTCCGACCGGTGCGCCCGCCCCGGCCGGACTGCGGATCACCCGGGTCCTCGCCCGGTGCTCCGACGGCCGTTCGGAGGCCTCGCTCGACCCCGACCTGCGGGTCTTCGTCTCGGACCTGGTCCGCCCGTACGGCCTGCCGCTGCGCGAGGACCTGCTGCGCGAGGGCGTCGGCCACTCCTACGAGGAACTGGCCGCCGGGCTGCTGCGCGAGGCGGTGGGCGAGGACGAGCCGGTGGACCTGCTGATCCTCGCCTTCGACACCCCGGACGTGCGCCCCGGCGCACCGTCCTCGCTCGCGCTCAGCCGGTCCGTCCCCGGCGGGCCGCTGGCCTTCGCGGTCTGCGACCAGGGCAGCGCCGCGGCCTTCACCGCCCTGCGGCTGGCCGCCGAGTACCACCGCACCGGAGCCTGCCGCCGGGCGGTGGTGGTGCTCGCCGAACAGACCGCGCTGCACTACGAGCCGGCCGAGCCGGTGGCGCTGCCCCGGCGGCACGCCGTGGTGGTGCTGGTCTGCGAGGAGGAACCGGGCGAGGGACTGACCGTGCGGCAGCAGCACCACCCCGCCGACCGCCCGGCGTCCGCCGTCCGGGCCCGGACGGCGGAGCTGGGCCCCGGGGCGGCGGTGCTGGACGCGACCGGCGCCGACGACGGGCCCGCCGCGCAGCCGTTCACCGGCCCGTGGGCGGAGCTCGCCGAGCGGCTGCCCGAGTGGCGGGCGCAGCGGCGCCCGCTGCTGGTCGCCGGGCTGGACCGCCGGCTCGGGGTGCTGAGCACCCTGGCCCAGCCGTGACCGCCGTCGACCTGCGGCTGATCGACGCCGATCAGCCGGCCGAGGTGGTCGCCCGGCTGTGGCGGACGCTGGACGCGGAGGAACGGGCCCGCGCGGTGCGGGCGGACGCCGTGCGGCGGAGCCGGTTCACCGTGGTGCGCGGCGCCGTCCGGGAGCTGGTCGCCGAGCGGCTCGGCATCCGCCCGGCCGAGGTGGTCTGGCGGCGGGGCCGGCACGGCAAGCCGGAGCCGGTGGGCGCGGGCGGGTTACGGGTGAACTGGTCGGCCGCGGAGTCGCTGGCGGTGCTGGCCCTGGCCGAGGGCCGGGCGGTCGGCGTCGACGTGGAGCGGCTGCGGGAGGCCCGGCTCGCCGAGCGGATGGCGGCCCGCTGGTTCCCTTTCGAGGAGGCGCGCTTCGTCGCGGAGGCGGCCGAGCCCGCCGAGCGGGCGGCCCGGTTCACCGTGCTCTGGTGTCGCCGGGAGGCTTGCGTGAAGGCGTACGGCGGGCGGCTGGTCCAGGCGCTCGGGGTGTCCGTGGCGGGCCCCTCCCCGCTGTCGGTGGCGGATCCCGGCCCGCTCGGGGCCGGTCCGGTGGGGCTGCGCGACGTGTCCGTCCCGGAGCCGTACCGGGCTGCCGTCGCTCTGCTCGGAGACTGTCCTGATCAGGTCAACTCCCTTTTCTGGTCAGCGAGTTGATTGACCGTCGGCTCGCCTGGACGATCACCGGCGGCCGCTGGTAGCGTCCGCCCGTACTCCCCGCTGAGACCTTCCCGGCGAGCCGAAGGGCACGTACGACGTGACTGCGCACCACGCTGCACCGCGAGCTGCCGACCCGCACGAGACCGACCCGCACGAGACCGACCCGCACGACGCCGATCCGCACGACGCCGACCCGTACGAGGCGGCACCGCACGGCCCGGCCCGGGCGCACCGGCGGATCACCATCCGCTTCGCCGCGACGACCGGCGGCTCGGGGCCGCTCACCCGGGGCCAGGACAACATGATCCGGTGCATCCGGCGCGACGCCCCCGAGGCGATCAACAAGGAGTCGGTCTGGCCCGTGCCGCCCGGCGCCTCGCTCGCCGCCGGTCTGGACGCGCTGCGGCTGCTGGTCGAGCGGCACGAGTCGCTGCGCACCTCCTTCCCGCCCGGCCCCGGTCCGGACGCCTTCCCGGTGAGCCAGGTGGTGCGCGGGGACGGCCGGTTCGCCGTCACCGCGGTCGAGGCGGGTGGTCTGGATGTCCGTGAACTCGACGCACTGGCAGCTGAGTTGGGTCAGGCCGACGTCGCGGTGCCGGTCCCTCTGGACATCGTGCCGAGGATTCGCTTCACCCTGCTCGTCGACGGGCAGCAGCTGCTCCGGCTGATCGCCGTGGTCTGCCACGCCGGTGCCGACGGCGCGGCCACCGCGCTGCTGATCCAGGACTGGTACGCCCTCGCGGCCGGGAAGGAGCTCCCGCCCGTCAGCGCCCCGACACCGATCCAGATCGCCGCCGCCGAACAGAGCCCGCAGGGCCGCCGCCGGGCGGCCGGTGCGTTGCGGCACTGGGCCCGGGTGCTGGGCAGCGGCCCGCAGGTAGTGTTCGCCGACTCCCGGATCACCGGCCCGCCGAGCGGCCCCGCCGCCCTGATGGTGCGCTCCCGCACCGCGGCCGCCGACCTCGCCGCGGTCTGCCGCCGCACCGGCGCGAGCCCCTCCGTCGTCCTGCTCGCCGCCTTCTCCGCCCTGGTCGCCCACCGGGCCGGGCGTGCGGAGCTGGCCGTCTCGGCGCTCTCCGCCAACCGCCAGCGCGCCGCGCTGCTCGACCACGTCGGCACCCTCGCCCAGGACGCCCTGATCCTGCTCGACACCGGCACCGCCGACCTCGACCAGCTGATCGGGCGCACCAAGTCGGCCTCGCTGAGCGCCTACTGGCACAGCGTGCTGGACGCCGAGCAGGTCTGGCAGCTGGTGGAGGACGCCGCACACGTGCGCGGCTCCCGGTTCGCCCGCCAGGTGGTCGTCAACGACCTGAGCCTCACTATCCCGGCCGCCGTCGCCGACGCCCAGCCGGCCGCCACCGCCGACCCCGAACTCACCCCGCTGCCCGCCCCGCCGCTGCCCGTCCGGCTGATGTTCACCATCCTGCGGATCGCCGGGAGCCTCGACTTCGCCCTGATCTCCTGCCCCCAGGTGCTCGACCCCGAGGAGACCGAGCGCTTCGCCCGGGCCCTGCTCGACCTGCTCGCGAAGGCCGCCGTGGGGCCCGTCCCGCTCGCCGAGCTGCACGCGGCCCCCGGCCCGCCCGCTGCTGCTGCCGGCGCCGACGCGAGCGGCGGTGACTGGCAACTCGTCGACGGGGCCCGGATCGACCTGGCGGCCGTCCGCGGCCTGGTCGGTGCCGCACTCGACACCGCCCTGGACACCGGCCTGGACACCGGACCCGGCGACGACCCCCGCCCCGCGCCGGACGTCCGCCCCGACTGTCGGGTCACGGTCGAGGACGGCAGGTTGACCGTGGACCTGACCACCGCCGACCCCCACCTGACCCCCGCCGACGTGCACCGCGCGGTGGTCGCCGCGCTCCCCGGCCGGGACACCGCGATGGCGCCGCAGCACTACCGGATCCACCACCTCGGCCCGGACGGCGAGCGGCTCGCCGCGGGCAGCGGACGTGACCCGGAGGTCGTCGCCCGGTTCTCGGCACTCACCTGAACGTGGGACCGCGGGGCCGCCGGGGGTCGTCACCCCAACGGGTCCCGTCGGTCCTGCGGTTCCTCCTCGCCGAACGCCCGGGAGAGGTCCCAGGAGCACGCCGAGGTCGCGCCGGAGGTGAGCCCCCACGGGTTCGGCACCTCCTCCTCGTCCCCGTCCTGCAACGGCAGCCGGTCGATCACCGCGACCAGCGCGGGCGGCAGTTGCGGGGCCAGCCCCCGGTGCACCCGGGCGAGGATGTCCCGCCGCGCGTCCTCCGGCAGCAGCGGCCGGCTCATCCGCAACGGCCTTGGCCCGGGCGGGCGTTCGGTCGTCGACAGTTGTTCGGACCAGGCCCGCCAGTAGTCGGCGTCGTCGGTCTCGCCGAGCATCAGGTGGTGCAGGTGGAGGCAGTACGCGGCCGTCCCGCTGCCCGAGCCGGCCGCGAAGCGCCACCAGAACTCGGCGCCCTCCTCCTTGCCGGTGGCGTACAGCAGGGCGCCGAACACCTCGGCCCCCTCGGGCTGGATCCGGCGGGCGTTGACCAGCAGGTCCAGCCCGCGGGAGGCACAGGGCGCACCCAGCACCAGGGCGACCACCAGGCCGAGTTCGAAGGCGGCCTGCTCGTGCTCGGTGGGCAGGTGGGCCGGTGCGGCGGTGATCCGGGCCTGCCGCAGGGCCGCGATCCGCTCGGCGTGGGCACGTTCGGACCGGGGCACGTGGAACACCGCGCGCCCCCCGTCTGCCGCACGCTCCCCGCTCACCCCGTCGGCCGCACCCGCCCCGTCCCCACGTCGCTCCGCCCCGTCCCGACGTCGCTCCACCCCGTCGGCGTTCACGCTTCGCCGCCGCGGTCCGGCAGTTCACCCACCCCGAGCCGGCGGGCCAACCGCTCCCGGGCGTGCCGCAGGTTGGAGTGCACCGTGGCCACCGGCCGTCCCAGGTAGGCCGCGATCACCTTGGCGTGCAGGCCCAGCAGGTAGCGCAGGATCACCACGTCCCGCTGCCGGTCCGGCAGTTCGAGGATCGCCGCGTACAGCCGTACCTCGTCCGCCTCGCTGTGCAGCAGCCCGTCGGCGACCTGCTTGAACGCCCCGATCACCGCCGCGAAGGTGACCGCCTCCACCTCGACCGGCTCCTCGGCCGACACCCAGTCCCCGACGTGCCGGTTCGCCAACCGCCAGGCGTACGCGGCCGGTTCCTCGAACCGCAGCACCTGGGGCCAGCAGCGGGCCAGGTCGGCCTTGACCGCCTCGACCACCAGTACGGCGTCGGTCTGGCTGCCTATCCTGGTCAACGCGAGGGCGTGCCAGGCGGGTTCGTGGGTCTCGCAGAAGGCGGCATAGGTGAGGTCCAGTCGCAGGCCCGGCTCCATCACCGCCATCCGCTCCACCCCTGCGGCACCGGCGTGCTCCACTGCCGTCCCGCCCCGGTACCCGCGCGCGGGGGCACCCCTGTCGATCGTCATCGAGCCTGCTTTCCGTGGCCGTCGGCTGCGCACCGGGCCACCCGAGGGTCGGGCTGTCCGCGCCCATCCTCATTCCATCAGGCTCGTCACTCCAGGCTGCAAAGCGAATACAGATTGTCATCCCATCCGATTCCATGCGAATTCGGGCCGGCCGGGGGACGATTGGCCCCCGGACGCGGTGGGCAGCAATCGGACGGTGTCCACGGAGCCGAGGGGGAGGGCCATGAGCCTCTACGACGGGGTCGACCTGCGGCTGAACGTGCCGCACTCGGCCCGGATGTACGACTACTACCTGGGCGGCTTCACCAACTTCGCCGCCGACCGCGAGGCCGCCGGCCACGTCCTCGCCATCGCTCCCTGGCTGCGCGACGCCGCCCGCGCCAACCGCTCATTCGTGCACCGCTCCACCCGCGCCCTCGCCCAGGCGGGCATCGATCAGTTCCTGGACATCGGCACCGGCATCCCGACCTCGCCCAACCTCCACGAGGTCGCCCAGAGCGTCCGGCCCGGGGCCCGGGTCGTCTACGCCGACAACGACCCCATCGTCCTCACCCACGCCCAGGCCCTGCTCACCGGTACCCCAGAGGGCCGAACCGCCTACGTCGAGGCCGACGTCACCGACCCGGACAGCCTGCTCGCCGCACCCGGCCTGCGCGAGACCATCGACCTCACCCGCCCGGTCGCGCTCTCCCTCAACGCGCTGCTCCACTTCGTCCCCGACGCCCACGGCGCCCATGAGCTGGTCGACCACCTCAAGTCCGTCCTCGCCCCTGGTAGTGCCCTGGTGATGACCCACGTCACGCCCGATTTCGCGCCCGAGGAGATCCGCCGGATCGTCGGCATCTACCAGGCCGCCGGCACCGCCGCCCAGGCCCGCACCCACGCCGAGTTCGTCCGCTTCTTCGACGGCTGGACCCTCCTCGAACCCGGCGTCGTCCCCACTCCGCACTGGCGGCCCCAGTCCGACGAACCGGCCGTCTCGGCCTCCGACGCCACCGCCTACGCCGGCGTGGCGCTGCGGCCCTGAAACCGGGACGAACCGGGACGGTCGGGACGCCGCCCACCCGTGCACCCCCGCCGCGCCGGGCCCAGACTGAGTGGTGAACCGCTGCCGCCCCGCGAGGGAGACGCATGCTGCTGGGACTCACCACCGCGCTGGTCGCCACCGTCTGCTTCGGCTTCGGGGCGGTGTTCCAGGCGCGCGGGGCGCGGTCGGCGCCGCGCGCGGACCGGGTGCGGGCGGGCCTGCTGGCCGCGCTGCTGCGGTCCTGGCAGTTCATCCTCGGGACGCTCCTGGACATCCTCGGCTTCGTGCTGAGCATCGTCGCCCTGCGCAGTCTCCCGCTGTTCCTGGTGCAGGCCGTCACCAACGCGAGCCTCGCCGTCACCGCCCTGGCCGCCGTCTGGCTGCTGGGCGCACGGCTGCGCCGCGGCGACGCGGCGGGCATCGCCGCCGTCGTGGTGGGCCTCGGCCTGCTGGCCCTGGGCTCCGGCAGGGAGGGCCGGGAGTACGCCCCGGCGGCCTTCCACTGGGCGCTGCTGGCGACCACCGCCGTGATGCTGCTCGCCACCCTGGTCCTGGTCCGCCGGGAGGGCACCCCGGCCGCGGCCGGCCTCGGCCTGCTGGCGGGCGTCGGCTTCGGGATCACCAGCCTCGCCGTGCGGGTCCTGGACGCCTCCACGCTCACCGCCGTGCTCACCGATCCGGCCGCGTACGCCCTGGCGGTCGGCGGACTGGGCGGCTACCTGGCGTACGCGCTGGCCCTGCAGCGCGGCACGGTGACGGCGGCGACGGCGGCCGGGACGGTGGCCGAGACCTTCGGCCCGGCCCTGGTCGGGGTGGTGTCGCTGGGGGACTCCGCGCGCCCCGGCTTCGCCTGGTGCGCGCTGACGGGCTTCGCGGTCGCGGTGGGCGGCACCTTCCTGCTGTCCCGCTTCGGCGAACTGGAGGGCGGCCCGGCCGAACTGTCGGCCCCGCACCCGGACGCCGAGGCCCAGCCGGCCGTACCGCCCCGGTAGCCCGGACGGCTCCTCCGTGCGAAGGTGACGTGCCGGACAAAACGGACGGCAGAACGCCCACGGACCCGGCAGGTGCGCGATGACGGAGGAAGCCGTGACGTCGGAGGACGCCCAGGCCCGGCCCCGGCGCTCGGGGTCGACCGACCGCCCCGTCGCCCTGATCACCGGCGCCTCCTCGGGCATCGGCCTGGCCACCGCCACCCGACTGGCCGACGCGAACTGGCGGACCCTGCTCTCCGGCACCGACCGCACCCGCCTGGACGCCCTCGCCGAACGCACCGGCGGCGTCGCCCTCCCCGAGGACCTGAACAAGCCGGACGGCGCCGCCCGCCTCGCCGAGGCCGCGCTCGCCGCCGCCGGGCGGGTGGACGTCCTGGTCGCCAGCGCCGGCCTCGGCTGGCGCGGCCCGTTCGCCGACACCCCGTCCGACACCCTCGACCGGATGATCGAGGTCAACCTGGCCGCCCCGCTGCGGCTGATCCGGCTGCTGCTGCCCGGGATGCTGGAGCGCCGGCACGGCCGGATCGTGCTGCTCGGCTCGATGGCGGGCCAGGTCGGCGTGCGCGACGAGTCCGGCTACTCGGCCACCAAGGGCGGACTGACGATGTTCGCCGAGAGCCTCTGGTACGAACTGCGCGGTACCGGGGTCGGCGTCCGCCTCGTCCTGCCCGGCGCGGTGGACACCCCGTTCTTCGACCGCCGCGGCACCCCGTACCAGCGCGATCGCCCGCGCCCGGTCTCGGCGGAGCGGGTCGCGGACACCGTGGTCGCGACCATCACCACCGAGCGGGACCGCCTCTACGTCCCGCACTGGCTCGGCTTCCCGGCCCGGATCCACGGGGTTGCGCCCGGCGTGTTCCGCCGGATGGCCGCCCGCTTCGGGTGAGACCCTCGGCTCCGCCGGCCCCCCTGGCGACCCTGGCCCGTCGGGCGGGCACCGGCCTCGCCCTCGCGGCCGGCCTGGAGTTCCTGCACCTCGCCCCGGCAGCGGTCCGCCTCCCGCCGCTGCGCCGCACCCTGGCCCGCCGCACCGCCGGGTACGGCACCGCCCCGGGCCACCTCGCCCTCACCTTCGACGACGGCCCCGACCCGCGCAGCACCCCGTACGTCCTGGACGCCCTCGACGCCCTCGGCGCCCGCGCCACCTTCTTCCTGCTCGGCGGGATGCTGGAACGGGCCCCGGACCTCGGCCGGGACCTGGTGCTGCGCGGCCACGAGGTGGCCGTGCACGGCTGGCACCACCGGCAGCAGTGGTACCCGGCCCCGGCCCGCGACCTGCGCGAACTGCGCCGCGCCGCCGAGGCGGTGACCGACCTGTGCGGCGTCCGCCCGCACTGGTACCGCCCGCCGTACGGCGTACTGACGGCCGGTCCGGCGCTGGCCGCCCGCCGGCTGGGCCTGCGCACCGTGCTGTGGACGGCCTGGGGGCGGGACTGGACGGCCGAGGCCACCGGAGAGTCCGTCTACGCCACCGCCCGCCCCGGCCTCACCGCCGGCGCCACCCTCCTGCTGCACGACTCCGACTGCACCTCCGCCCCGGACTCCTGGCGCGCCACCCTGGCCGCCCTCCCGCTGATCGCCGCCCACTGCCGCGCCCGCGCCCTGACCCTCGGCCCGCTGCGGGACCACGCCGTCCCACCCCTTGCCCACGGCGCACGGTAGTTGGGACCATCGACGAGGTCGCGCCCACCACGGGGGCGGGCGCGCCGACAACGGGGGAGGCGGCCATGCCCGACTGGTCAGGCGGACTGGCGCACGCGATCGCGGCGGCCGGCATCGTCACGGCGGCCCTGAGCGGAGCCGTCGCGCCGGACGCCGACGCCCAGGCGGGCCCGGACCGCTACGGCACCGCCACCGTCACCGTCCAGGGCGCCCAGGACATCCGGGACACCCAGGGCCCGACCTACATCCCGGCCTAGGGTCCGCGCCCGGAAGCCCCCGGGGCCCCCGGAAGCGCCTGGACCAGGGCCTTGCCGACGCTTTACCCTCCCGTGAAGCCGTGCGGGCGCCCCCCAGGCGGGCGGGCCATCCCGGTGGGGGGGGCGTTTTAAAAACAGTCGCGGCCCGCCCCAAGACAATGGTTGTAGTAGGTGGG
>NZ_JBHYGR010000065.1:0-34281 GCF_042738155.1 Kitasatospora sp. NPDC059088
ACGTCCAGTACGAGGCCGACTCGGGCGCACGCCCAGCCGGGCGCCCAACGCCGCGCGCTGATCTGCCAAGATCCGCCGGACAGGCCCTAGGCCCTAGGCCTTAGCTCTGGCTCGCCGAGTCGACCTGCTGGGGTTCGGGTTCCGGCGCGGTCCCGGGCTCGGGCTCGGGCTCGGGTTCCGGCCCGGGCGGGCCGGCGATCGGGGCCGGGCCGCCGCGGGCGTGGTCGGCGAGGGCCAGGAGGTCCTCGGCGGCGGCGCCCTGGGTGACGCCGACCAGGTGCCCGTCCGGCCGGATCAGCAGGACGGTGTGCGGCCCGGCGCCCGGGTACTCCTCGGTGACCAGCACCTCGGCGGGCACCGGCAGCGCGGCGCAGACCTCGGCGAGCCGGGGCATCAGGCCGGCGCCCAGCCAGTGCTCGGCCGACCAGACCGCGGTGCCGGGGGCGACCAGCAGCAGTAGGAAGGTGGCGCCCAGCCGGGCGTGCAGGTGGTCCGGGGTGCCGTCGGCGGCGAGCACCGGGAGGTCCGGGACGAGTACGCCGGGGGCGGTGGCGGGCAGCAGTTCGCTGAGCGAGGTGGTGCCGCGGGCGCCGCGCTGGACCGGGACCCGGCCGGGGACGCCGGAGGGCGCCGCCGGGTAGGCGGGCGCGCCGCCGAAGCGGCCGCTGCCCAGCTGGCCGTCGGCGAGCATCGGGGCGTGCTTGCGGAAGCCGCCGACCAGCAGTGAGCGGCGGGTCTGCTGCCAGCCGCGCAGCGGGCGCAGCAGCGGCATCGACTGGTCGACGGCGCGCAGCCGGGCGCCGACCGCGCCGCGCCGCTCGGCCTCGTAGCCGTCCAGCAGCGAGCCGCCGGGCTGGGGGCCGCCGGAGTGGAGGTGCCAGGCGAGGGCGAGCCGCCAGGCGAGGTTGTCGGCGTCGCGCAGCCCGTCGGCGAGGTTCTGCATGCCGAGGGCGCCGTGCAGGTGGGCGGCGTCGCCGGCGAGGAAGCAGCGGCCGTTGCGGAAGCGGGCGGCGAGGCGCTGCTGGGCCGTGTGGTCGGCGGCCGCGAGCAGCTCGTAGCGGGGGAGTTCGCCGCACCAGCCGGTGAGGGTGGCGGTGACCCGGGTGAGCAGGGTGTCGCCGGTGACGACGCCGGGCCAGGTGGCGTGCGGGTCGACCTGTTCGGTGGGGGCGGGGCGGCCGGGGGGCAGGCGCCAGTCGATCCGCCAGACGCCGTCGGGCAGCGGGCGGGCGGTGGCCTCGCGGTCGCCGCGCCACGGGGGTTCGCGGTGCAGCCGGGCGCCGTCGAAGGGCAGGTCGACCCGGACGGTGGCGATGGCGTTGCGGTCGACCGCGGGGCGGCCGGGGAAGCGGATCTTCAACAGCTTGCGGACGGCGGAACGGGCGCCGTCGCAGCCGACCAGGTGGCTGCCGCGCCACCAGGTGCTGGAGCCGTCCTGGGTGCCGTGGGTGCGGACGCTGACCCCGTCGCGGTCCTGTTCGAGTTCGACCACCCGGTTCAGCGGGACCAGCCGGACCAGCGGGGTGCCGGTCAGGGCGTCCCGCAGTCCGCGCTGGAGGCGGTGCTGGGGGAGGTGGAAGGTGGGCGAGTCGGTGAGGTCGATCTTCAGCACCTCCTGACGGCGGCGCCAGACCTCGAAGGTGTCCCACAGGGCCGAGTCGGAGACGGCCCGGGAGTAGCCGATCCGGGTCAGGAAGGCGGTGGTGTCGGCGCCGAGGACGACGCTGCGGGGGCCCTCCGGGCAGAGCCCGGAGCCCTCGTCCAGGACGACGGTCGGGACCTCGTGCCGGGCCAGCGCGAGGGCCAGGGCCAGACCGACCGGTCCGGCCCCGACCACGATCACCGGATCCATGCGGGGACCTCCGGGGACGAACCGGCCCATGGGCCGGCGTCAGTTACCGCTGCCGCATATGCCGCGTGGATGCTCCCGGGAGGTGTCACGAAGAGCAATGCAACAGTTCGCCTGGGTGTCCGTCAAGCAGCAGATGAAGTGCGCCGGTTCGCGCCGCGACGGCCACGTGCTTCGATCCACCGCGCGAGCGCGGTCAACAGGAGGCACAGGACGATGTAGATCGGGGCGATCACCAGGACCACGGGGATGTAGGGGAAGCCCGCGGCGTTCAACGGCTGGCTGGCGATCTTCTTGCCCATGAACAGCAGCTCGTTGTACGTGATGATGTAGCCCAGCGAGGTGTCCTTGAGGGTGACGACCAGCTGGCCGATCATCGTCGGCAGCATCGAGCGGACGGCCTGCGGCACCAGGATGCCGGACATCACCTGGGTCTTGCGCATCCCGAGGGCGTACGCCGCCTCGCCCTGGCCGCGCGGCACGGCGTTGACGCCGCTGCGGATGATCTCCGCCTGGACCGCGCCGTTGTACAGGGTGAGGCCGAGCACCAGCGCCCACATCGGGTCCTTGGCGAAGAACGCGTAGTAGAGCGCGACGATCAGGATCAGCAGCGGCATCGCCCGGAAGAACTGGACGACCGAGGTGCAGGTCCAGCGGACCGGCTTGTGGTCGGACAGCTGTCCGGCGGCCAGCAGCGCGCCCAGGGTGAGCGAGAGGGCGGCCGCCAGGCCGAAGGCCTTGAGGGTGGACAGCAGGCCGTCCACGATCATCTGCTGGACGAAGGTGTACTGGAACGGGTCCCACAGGTCGGCGTCGAACTGGCCGTTGTCGGCGAGCGCGGAGACGACGTACCAGAGCAGGCCCGCGATGCCGATCGCCCCGAGGACGCCGAACAGGCGGTAGCGGGCCCGGGCCCGGGGGCCGGGGGTGTCGTAGAGGACGCTCGCCGACGCCTGGCGCTGGAAAACACTCATCGGGCCACCGCCAGTCGGGATTCCAGGAAACGGAAGAACGAGGCGACCGTCGCGCTGATCAGCAGGTAGGCGCAGGCCACCCAGAAGAAGATCGCGAAGATCGAGTAGCCGCGTTCGGAGAAGGTCTGCTGGGCGCTGTACAGCTCGCCGACGCTGAACGCGCCGGCGATCGCCGAGTTCCTCGGCAGCGCGATGAACACGCTGCTCATCGGGGCCAGCACCGTCCGGGTGGCCTGCGGCAGCACGACCAGGGTGAGGGTCTGGAAGAAGTTCATGCCGAGGCTGCGGGCGGCCTCCGCCTGGCCGAGCGGCACGGTGTTGATGCCGGAGCGGATCACCTCGCAGACGAACGAGGCGGTGTACCCGCCGAGCGCCAGCACCGCGAAGACGAGGTGGCTGAAGTGCACGCCCAGCGGTGGCAGGCCGAAGGTGACGGCGAAGAACAGCAGGGTCAGCGGGGTGTTGCGGAACAGCGTCACCCAGGTCGTGCCGAAGGCGCGCAGGACCGGCACCGGGGAGACCCGGAAGGCCGCCAGCAGGGTGCCCAGCAGCAGGGCGAGCAGGGCGCTGAGCGCGCTCAGCTCGATCGTCTGCAGGAAGCCGTCGCGGAACAACGCGAAGTTGTCCTGCTCGAACAGGAACCCCATCCGGCGGCCCTCCTCTCACAGATGGTCAGGGGCGGACAGTGTGCGGATCAGTAGCGGTCGAGGGTCGGGACCGCCGGGGCGGCCGAGCCGGACGCGCCGAGGGTGGCGTCGTAGGCCTTCTTCCAGTCGCCGTTGTCCTCGTGGGCCTTGAGGGCGTCGCTGATCGCGTCCCGCAGCGCCTTGTCGTCCTTGTTGAGGCCGACGCCGTAGTTCTCCTTGGTGAAGGGCTTGCCGACGACCCTGAGCTTGGGGGCGTACTTGGAGGCGTAGCCGTTGAGGATCGCGTCGTCGGTGGTGACCGCGTCGACCTCGCCGGAGAGCAGCTTCTCGACGCAGGCCGAGTAGGTGTCGAACTGGGTGATCTTCGGGTTGTACTGCTGGATGTTCTTGATCGAGGTCGAGCCGGTGGCGGTGCAGACGTTCTTGCCGCTGATGCTCTCCGGGCCGGTGATCGAGGTGTTGTCCTTCTTCACCAGGAAGTCTTGGCCGGCGATGTAGTACGGGCCGGCGAAGGAGACCGTCTTCTTGCGCTCGTCGTTGATGCTGTAGGTGCCGACGTAGAAGTCGATCTGGCCCTTGGCGATGGCCGGCTCGCGCTGCGAGGAGACCAGGGTCTGCCACTTGATCTGCTGCGGGGTGAAGCCGAGGTCGGCGGCGACCATCTTGGCGATCTCGATGTCGAAGCCGCTGCGGTCGCCGCTGGCGACGTCCTCCCAGCCGAGGTTCGGCTGGTCGGCCTTGGCGCCGATGATCAGCTGGCCGCGCTTCTTGGCCTCGGCCAGCACCGCGGAGTCGATCTTGACGTCGGTCTTGACCGTGTAGGTCGGCAGCGCCGGGGCGTTGCTGGCGCTCGCCGCGTTGTTGGAGGCGGCGGGGGTGCCGTCTTTGCCGCAGGCGGCGGTGGCGGTGAGCGCGACGGCACAGAGCGCCACGGCGAGGGTGCGGGAAGTCCTCATGAGGGTTGGTCTCCTGGGGCTGGGCCACGGTGTCGACCGGGCTCTGGCGTCTGGAAGTCGGTACACGTGCGGGGTCGGCCGGCGTCCTTGCCGGCGGCGGCCCCGGTGGTCTGGGAGGCGGTCCTGAACGGTCCCGGCCGGTTGCGGCCGGCCCCGGGCGTCAGTGGTGGAGGATCTTGGAGAGGAAGTCCTTGGCGCGGTCGGAGCGCGGCGCGGTGAAGAAGGCGTCCGGGGTGTTCTGCTCGACGATCTTCCCGTCGGCCATGAACAGCACCCGGTTGGCGGCGGAGCGGGCGAAGCCCATCTCGTGGGTGACCACGACCATGGTCATGCCGTCGGCGGCCAGCTGGCGCATGACCTCCAGCACCTCGTTGACCATCTCCGGGTCGAGCGCCGAGGTCGGCTCGTCGAAGAGCATCACCTTCGGCTTCATCGCCAGCGCCCGGGCGATCGCCACGCGCTGCTGCTGGCCGCCGGAGAGCTGGGCCGGGAACTTGTCCGCCTGGGCCCCGACGCCGACCCGGTCGAGCAGCTCGCGGGCGGTCTTCTCGGCGTGCCCGCGGAGCACCTTGCGCACCTTGACCTGCGCCAGGACGACGTTCTCCAGCACGGTCTTGTGCGCGAAGAGGTTGAAGCTCTGGAAGACCATGCCGACCTCGGCGCGCAGCCGCGCCAGCTCCCGGCCCTCGGCGGGCAGCGGGCGGCCGGACAGGGTGATCTCCCCGGAGTCGATGGTCTCCAGCCGGTTGATCGTCCGGCAGAGCGTGGACTTGCCCGACCCGGAGGGGCCGATCAGCACCACGACCTCGCCCTGGCGGATCTCCAGGTCGATGTCCTGGAGCACGTGCAGCGCGCCGTAGTGCTTGTTGACCTTGTTCAGCACGACCAGCGGGGCGGCTGCGGGGGTGGAGTCCTCGACCGGGCTCTCGGACATCGCGCCTGCTCCCTACTGTGTCGAACTGGGGTGAACCCTGCCTGCCCGGGAAGTTCCAACTCCCTTGGGCGGCAATGGTGATAAGAAATCCGGGAGCCGCGACCGGCGGAGCCGCAGCCCCCGGTGGGGCGACCATAGGAGCGGTGACGGTGCCCCGTCAGCCGATCTGAGCGGAACTTGAGGATCACGAAACGGCCACGCGATCCGTACGTACTGTTCGCGAGTGCGTCGACGGGGCATGTCACAGCGGGGATCCGTGCCGGTGCTCGCCGTCCCCCGCGAGCCCGGTCCGCGGGCGAACCTGGCGCCGGGCCGCCCGCTGGCCCATACTGCGCAGGACCGGTCCCGGACCGATCGGTCCGGTGATCACAAGGGGGAAGGAGGAGAACAGGATGCGACTGCTGCTCGTCGAGGACGACGAACGCGTGGCCGCGGCACTGGTCGCGGTGCTCGGCCGGCACGGCTTCCAGGTGCGGCACGCCCGCAGCGGGCACGAGGCGCTGGACGCCCTGGTGCCGGACGGCAACGACCCGTACCGCGTCGTGCTGCTCGACCTCGGGCTGCCCGACCGCGACGGCTTCGAGGTGTGCAGCCGGATCCGGGCCGGCAGCGGAGTCCCGGTGATCATGGTGACCGCCCGCGCCGACATCCGCTCCCGGATCCACGGTCTCAACCTGGGCGCCGACGACTACGTCACCAAGCCGTACGACATGGGCGAACTGCTCGCCCGCATCCACGCCGTCGCCCGCCGCGGCGCCCAGCCGTCCTCGGTCGCGGTGCCCGCGCCCGACGCCGTGCCGCAGCAGCGCGGCCCGCTGGAGTCCCGCGGCATCCGGATCGACCGCGAGCGCCGCCGGGTCAGCGTGGACGGCCGCGACGTGCCGCTCACCCGCAAGGAGTTCGACCTGCTGGCGCTGCTCGCCCAGAGCCCCGGCGTGGTCTACCGGCGCGAGCAGATCTTCAGCGAGGTCTGGCGCAGCGGCTGGGAGGGCAACGGCCGCACCCTGGAGGTGCACATCGGCTCGCTGCGCAACAAGCTGGCGCTGCCCGGCCTGGTCGAGGCCGTGCGCGGCGTCGGCTACCGGCTGATCCCCGACTCCCCGGCCTCCCCCGGGTCCGACCGGACCCCGCCCGCCCCCGCGGAGCACTGACCGCACGTGCGCACCCGCCTGCTCGGCATCCTGATCGCCCTCATGCTCTGCGTCCTGGCCGCCCTGGGGCTGCCGCTCGCGGCGGCGTTCGCGGCGGCCGAGCAGAGCCGGGTGGTGGTCGACCGGCTCGACGACGCCGCCCGCTTCGCCCAGGACCTGCCCACCTCCGGCGCCACCCTGGACTCCGCCCGCAAGGGCGACCCGGAGCCCGCCCCCGGCGACCTCAGCCGGCGGCACGCGATCGCCACCGAGGTCCAGCGCTACTACGACCTGTACGGCGTCCGCCTCGGCATCTTCCAGCGCGACGGCACGTCGATAGCGGTCGCCCCCCGCGACTGGGGGGTGCCCGCCGTCGGCTGGGGCGCCCAGGCCTTCCAGGAGGCGTTGGACGGGCGGCGCAGCCACAACCCGCCGCAGGTCTGGCCGTGGACCGAGGACCGGACGATCACCGTCGCCGCCCCCGTGGTGCGCGACGGCGACGTGGTCGCGGTGGTGCTGAGCGAGTCACCGACCGGGGCGCTGCGGGCCCGGGTGCTGCACAAGTGGCTGGTGCTGGCCGGCGGCGAGGCGGCCGCGATGGCCGTCGCCGTGTTGCTGGCCGTCCGGCTCACCGAGTGGGTGCTGCGCCCCGTCCGCACCCTCGACCGGGCCACCCACGACATCGCCACCGGCCGGATGGCCGCCCGGGTCGCCCCCGGCGGCGGGCCGCCCGAACTCCAGCGGCTGGCACGCTCGTTCAACGAGATGGCGGACCACGTGGTGCACGCCATGGACCAGCAGAAGGCCTTCGTCGCGGACGCCTCGCACCAGCTGCGCAATCCGCTCTCGGCCCTGCTGCTGCGGGTCGAGGTGCTCGGTCTGGAGCTGCCCGAGGGGCACGAGGAGGAGCTCAGCGGCGTCCGGGAGGAGGGCACCCGGCTGGCCCGGGTGCTGGACGACCTGCTCGGGCTGGCCACCGCCGAGCACGCCCGCCCCGAACCCGAGCAGACCGACCTCGCCCGGCTGACCCTCGCCCGGGTGGACGGCTGGCGGCCGGTCGCCGAGCAGCGCGGGATCGAGCTGCGCTGGGACGGCCCGGCGCTGGCGATCGGGATGGCCGACCCGATCGGCTTCGGCTCCGCGCTGGACGCCGTCCTGGACAACGCGCTCAAGTTCGGCCCGGCCGGCAGCCAGGTGCTGTTGCGGGTCTCGGTGTTCCGGGACGAGGTCGCGGTGACCGTCAGCGACACCGGGCCCGGGCTGACCGAGGACGAGCTCGCCCGGGCCGGGGACCGGTTCTGGCGCAGCGCGCGGCACCAGAACGTGGACGGCTCCGGACTGGGCCTGTCCATCGCCCGCACCCTGCTGGCGGCGGGCGGCGGCTCGCTCGGCTTCGCCCCGGTCCGGCCGACCGGGCTCGCGGTGACGCTGGCGGTGCCGCGGCCGGGACGGCCGTAGCCGTAGCACCCGGGGCCGCCACGGCCTGCCGCGGCTCCTGCGGTTCCTGCGGCTCCTGCGGCTCCTAGGGTTTCACCGAGCGGTAGTAGCGCGCGGCGCCCGTGTGCAGCGGGAGCGGGTCGGTGTAGACGGCGGTGCGCAGGTCGACCAGCTGGGCGGCGTGCACCTGGGCGCCGATCTGGTCCCGGCTGTCGATCACCGCCCGGGTCATCCCCTCCACCAGCCCCGGGTCCACGTCGTCCCGGGTGACCAGCAGGTTGGGCACGGCCATGGTGGCGACGGCGTCCTTGGGCTCGGCGTTCGGGTAGGTGCCCTTGGGCATGGTGGCCGCCCGGTAGGCGTCGACGCCGTCGCCCTCGGCCTTGTGCAGGGCCTCGGACAGGTCGCCCAGCGGGACGACCCGGATCCGCATGTGGTCGGAGAGGTCGGTGAGCGCGCTGGTCGGCAGGCCGCCGGACCAGAAGAAGGCGTCGATCTTGTGGTCGCGCAGCTCGTCCGAGCCGTCGCTGACGCCCCCGGGGACGGGGGTGATGTCGTGGTCCGGGTCCAGGCCGGCCGCGGTCAGCAGCCGCCTGGTGACCAGGTTCACCCCGGACTGCGGCAGGCCGACCCCCACCCGCAGGCCCTTGAGGTCGGCGGTGCGGTGCACCGGGGAGTCCGCCGGGACGATCAGCTGCAGGTAGTCGTCGTACAGCCGGGCGATCGCCCGGAGCCGGTCCTTGCCCTGGCCCTGGTAGGCGGCGACCGCGTCGGCGGTGGCGATCGCGAAGGTGTCCTTGCCGTCGATCACCCGGCGGAGGTTGTCCACCGAGCCCTCGGAACTGTCCAGGGCCAGCCGCACCCCCGGCATGGTCTGCGAGACGTGGCTCTGCAGCAGCTGCCCGTACCGGTCGTAGACGCCGCGCGGGACGCCGGTCGCGAAGCGGGTCTCCCCGCGCGGGTAGCCGGGCGAGCGGCCCGCGGACAGCCACCAGCCGCCGAACCCGGCCACCAGCAGCACCAGGACCAGCACGGTCCGCCACAGCGGGCTGCGGGCCGCGCGGCGGACGGCGGCGCCGAGTCGTGACGGATCGGTGGGGGTCATGCAGGGATAGTGCCAGGCGCCCGGGCCGAACGGGAGGGGAACGACCGGTGGAAAGCCCGGGGAGCCGTTCCGCGAAGATCCGGGGAAAGGCGGTCCGCGGCTGCCCGTACCCTGGTCTGGTGAGCGGTGAGAGCGGATTGAAGAGCTACAAGGTCGTCACGCACGGCTGCCAGATGAACGTCCACGACTCCGAGCGGCTGTCCGGCCTGCTGGAGGACGCGGGGTACGTCAAGGCCGGTGCCGAGGGCGACCCGGACCTGGTCGTGTTCAACACCTGCGCGGTGCGCGAGAACGCCGACAACAAGCTGTACGGCAACCTCGGGCAGCTCGCGCCGGTCAAGGGCCGCCACCAGGGCATGCAGATCGCCGTCGGCGGCTGCCTGGCCCAGAAGGACCGCGAGTCCATCGTCAAGCGCGCCCCCTGGGTCGACGTGGTGTTCGGCACCCACAACATCGGCCACCTGCCGGCGCTGCTGGAGCGGGCCGCGGTCGAGCGCAAGGCCCAGGTCGAGATCCTGGAGTCGCTGGAGACCTTCCCCTCCACGCTGCCCACCCGCCGCGAGTCGGCGTACGCGGCCTGGGTCGCGATCTCGGTCGGCTGCAACAACACCTGCACCTTCTGCATCGTCCCGGCGCTGCGCGGCAAGGAGGAGGACCGCCGCCCCGGCGACGTCCTCGCCGAGATCGAGGCGCTGGTCGACGAGGGCGTCATCGAGGTGACCCTGCTCGGCCAGAACGTCAACGCCTACGGCTCCGACCTGGGCGACCGCGAGGCCTTCTCCAAGCTGCTGCGCGCCGCCGGGCAGATCGAGGGCCTGGAGCGGATCCGCTTCACCTCGCCGCACCCGCGCGACTTCACCGACGACGTGATCGCCGCGATGGCCGAGACCCCGAGCGTGATGCACCAGCTGCACATGCCGCTGCAGTCCGGCTCGGACCAGGTCCTCAAGGCGATGCGCCGCTCGTACCGGCAGGACCGTTTCCTCGGGATCATCCGCAAGGTCCGCGAGGCGATGCCGGACGCGGCGATCTCCACCGACATCATCGTCGGCTTCCCCGGCGAGACCGAGGAGGACTTCGAGCAGACGATGCACGTCGTCCGCGAGGCCCGCTTCACCAACGCCTTCACCTTCCAGTACTCCAAGCGCCCCGGCACCCCCGCCGCGGAGATGGCCGACCAGGTGCCCAAGGAGGTCGTCCAGGCCCGCTACGACCGGCTGATCGCGCTCCAGGAGGAGATCTCCTGGGACGAGAACAAGAAGCAGGTCGGCCGCACCCTGGAGATCCTGGTCGCCGAGGGCGAGGGCAAGAAGGACGACAGGACCCAGCGCCTGTCCGGCCGCGCCCCCGACAACCGGCTGGTCCACTTCACCAGGCCGGACGAGCCGGTGCGCCCCGGCGACGTGGTGACCGTCGAGATCACCTACGCGGCCCCGCACCACCTGCTGGCCGAGGGCCCGACCCTCGGGGTGCGCCGCACCCGGGCCGGCGACGCCTGGGAGAAGCGCCAGGCCAAGCCGTCCGACAAGCCGGCGGGCGTCATGCTCGGCCTGCCGAAGATCGGCGCCCCGGCCGAGCTGCCGTCGGCCGTCCCGGCGGGCGGCGCCTGCTGCGGCGACTGACCCGTGTGACGGAGGCCGAACGGCCCGGCCGGAGCGAGCGCGCGAGTCGCGGCTCGGAGCTCCGGCCGGGCCGTTCGGCTTTCCGGCTAGGGCCGGACAGGCCCTAAGGTGATCCGCATGCTGGTAGCCGCCGCCGTGTGCCCCTGTCCGCCGCTGCTCGTCCCCGAGGTCGCCGCCGGGGCCGCGCCCGAGCTGGACGGGCTGCGCGCCGCCTGTGACGAGGCGCTGGCGGCGCTGGTCGCGGCCGGGCCAGAGCTGGTCGTGGTGGTGGGCGCCGGGCCGGAGGCCGAGGTGTGGACCGAGGGCGGGGCCGGGTCCTTCCACCGCTACGGGGTGCCGCTGGTCGCCAAGCTGCCCGGCGGGCGGGTCGAGGGGCCGGAGCTGGCGCCCTCGCTGACCGTCGGGGCCTGGCTGCTGGAGCGCGCCGGGGTGACCGTGCCGACGCACGCCTGCGCGGTGCCCGCGGACGCCCCCGTCGACCGGATGCTCGGCCTCGGCCAGGGCCTGGCCGGGCTGGCCGACAAGGTCGCCCTGCTGGTGCTCGGCGACGGCAGCGCCTGCCGCTCGCTGAAGGCCCCCGGCTACCTGGACGAGCGGGCCGAGGGCTTCGACGCCGGGTTGGCCGCCGCCCTGGGCTCGGCCGACCTGCCCGCCCTGGCGGCCCTGGACCCGGCGCTGGCAGCCGAGCTCAAGGCCGAGGGCCGGGCGCCCTGGCAGGTGCTGGCCGGCGCCGCCGAGGGCGCCGGCCTCACCGCGCGGCTGGGCTACCAGGACGCGCCGTACGGGGTCGGGTACTTCGTGGCGTCCTGGGCGTAGGGCCCGTCTCCGGGCCCCGGCCGGTCAGGACTGCGGGGGCTGGCCCCCGTCGCCCGGCTTCGGCTTGTGGGCGAAGTCGCCCACCGCGCCCTTGGCCTTGTCGGCGCCGTGCTCGATCTTGTCGCTGTACTTGCCCTTGGTCGCCTTGTCGATCGCGCCGCCGGCCTTGTCGACCATCTGGTCGATCTGGTCGCTGTGCTTGCCCGCGAGCTCGCTGGCCTTCTCCTTGAGCTCCTCGGCCTTGCCCTTGAGGTTGTCCATCAGGCCCATGGTGATCTCCTTCGTTCCCTGTCTCCTGCACAACGCACGTGACCGGTCAAGAGTTCGCAAAGCCGGGCCGGGGTGCGGGGCAGGCCGGAGGCAGTCCGGGGAACAGTCACATCCTCGCGCAGTCGGCGGCGGGCGGCAGCCCGGCCCCGGGTGCCGCGACGGTTTGGGAGACTGGAGCGGTGAGCAGCTCCCGTGTGATCAGCATCGTCGGCGCGACCGCCGCCGGAAAGTCCGACCTGGCCGTCGCCATCGCCCGCAGCCTCGGCGGCGAGGTGATCAACACCGACTCGATGCAGCTGTACCGGGGCATGGACATCGGCACGGCCAAGCTGACCGTGGCGGAGCGCGGGGGAGTGCCGCACCACCTGCTGGACGTCTGGGACGTCACCGAGGCCGCCAGCGTCGCCGAGTACCAGCGGCTGGCCCGGGCCGAGATCGACCGGCTGCTCGCCGCCGGGCGCACCCCCGTCCTGGTCGGCGGCTCCGGGCTCTACGTCCGGGCCGCGATCGACGAGATGGAGTTCCCCGGCACCGACCCGCAGGTCCGCGCCCGGCTGGAGGCCGAACTGGAGCAGGACGGCCCGTACGCGCTGCACCGGCGGCTGGCCGGGCTGGACCCGGCGGCCGCCGAGGCGATCCTGACCGGCAACGGGCGCCGGATCGTCCGTGCCCTGGAGGTCATCGAGATCACCGGGCAGCCGTTCACCGCCAACCTGCCGAGCAACACCGCGGTCTACGAGGCGGTGCAGATCGGCGTCGCGGTGTCGCGCCCCGAGCTGGACGAGCGGATCACCCTGCGGGTCGACCGGATGTGGGAGGCCGGACTGCTGGACGAGGTGCGCGCGCTGGAGCGGGTCGGGCTGCGGGAGGGCCGGACCGCCTCCCGGGCGCTCGGCTACCAGCAGGTGCTCGACCACTTCGCCGGGGAGTGCACCGAGGACGAGGCACGGGCCGAGACGGTCCGGGCCACCAAGCGCTTCGCCCGCCGGCAGGAGTCCTGGTTCCGTCGGGACGACCGCATCCACTGGCTCTCCCGCCCGGCCGGGACCGACCCGGTCGAGCTGCTGGAACGCTCCCTGGAACTGATCGGCCGTCAGGGGGTTCCGGCCGCGTAGTCGGGCCCTGGGGTCCGTTCCGGCCAATTCGGCGGTGCAGCTGCGCGCGCAGGGGACCGTGCAGGACGAACCGGGGGTCACGGCCCGATCACGTGATGGCCACGGATCACCCGAGGACCCCGTCAGGCCCCGAACGTCCCCTCTGGACATGCCATCATCGATGCCGTAAGGGTCGGCCCGCGCGGGCCGACCGTGCCCGGCCGCGAGTCCGCTCGTGTCGAACTGTCAGGGGAGGCCGCGTGTCGACGGGTACCGGCCCCGAATCCGGCCAGAGCGGGAGTGTCACCGCACCGGCCGAGGAGTTCGACGAGTCGACCAGGGGCGACCTCCCCGTGCTGACCGGCCTGGAGGCGCCGACCTCGTACGCGGCCGCGGTGCCCGCACTGGACACCCGCACCCCGCCGGACGCCGCCGTGCACGAGCGGGAGATCCGGCCGCTGCGCCGGCTCCGCTGGTGGCAGACCCTGCCGATCGCCCTGCTCGGCACCCTCGGCTCGCTGATGTTCGCCTTCCCGCTCGCCTTCGGCTCGGCCGGGGCGCGGGCCACCATGGTCGGGATGCTCGGGCTGCTGTTCACCGCCGCCTCGTTCGGCTGGGGCGCGATGGCCGCCCGGCACGCCGGCTACAAGTGGCCGGGGCTGCCGCGCCGGGGCTCCGCGCAGCGGGCCGGCTGGAAGGCCATCGCGGTCTACACCCTGATCGCCCTGGCCGCCTGCGCGCTCGCGGTGTGGCGGGTCGCCTACCTGCGCTGACCCGGGCCCCGGCCTGCCCCGCCGCCGCCCTCAGTACCATCGGTGGGGTGAGCGCATCCTCTTCCCCGCGGGCCGGCCTCCCCTTCTTCAAGGGGCACGGCACCCAGAACGACTTCGTGATCGTGCCGGACCCGGACGGCGTGCTGGAGATCGGCCCGGAGGCCGTCGCCGCGCTGTGCGACCGCCGGGCCGGCATCGGCGGCGACGGGCTGCTGCGCGTGGTGCGCGCGGCCGCCGACCCGGCCGCCGCGGACCAGGCCGACCGGGCCGAGTGGTTCATGGACTACCGCAACTCCGACGGCAGCATCGCCGAGATGTGCGGCAACGGCCTGCGGGTGTTCGCCCGCTTCCTGGTCGAGGCCGGCCTGGCGAAGCCCGGCGGGCTGGCGATCGCCACCCGCTCCGGGGTGCTCACCGCGACGGTCGCCGAGGACGCCGCGGACGGCACGCCCGGCGAGGTCACCGTCGACATGGGCCGGGCGAGGCTGCCCGGGCCGGACGGCATCGAGGTCGCGGTCGGCGAGCGGCGCTGGCCCGCCCTGAACGTCAACATGGGCAACCCGCACGCGGTGGCCTTCGTGGCGAGCCTGGACCACGCCGGGGACCTCTTCACCGCCCCGCTCACCAGCCCCGCGGGCGCCTACCCGGAGGGCGTCAACGTCGAGTTCGTGGTGGACCGCGGCCCGCGGCACGTGGCGATGCGGGTGCACGAGCGCGGCTCGGGCGAGACCCGCTCCTGCGGCACCGGCGCCTGCGCCGTCGCGGTGGCGGCCATCCGCCGGGACGGCGCGGACCCGGCGGTCACCGGCGAGGCGGTCGCCTACACGGTGGACGTGCTGGGCGGCCGGCTGGTCATCACCGAGCACCCGGACGGCCGGGTGGAGATGACCGGTCCGGCGGTGATCGTGGCGGAGGGGCGGATCGACCCGCGCTGGTGGGAGTCGATCGCCCGGGCCTCGTAGCGATGGCCCGGTTTGCCCACTTCGTACGGTGACGAATCCCCCCGATCGGGTGATACCGGTCGCGGACGGGAATCACGGCGTCGCGGAACGTGCTCTGCTCGGTAGCATGGACCACCGGGTCACCCCACGGGGAGGGGCCGCACCCGGCGACGTTGCCGGAGGTGCCGATGACCATCGAAGCCGGGCAGTCCCTCACGGGGCAGCCGACGACCGCACGGCAGGCCGGGGCCAGGAGGCCCCTGGGGGAGCTCGGCCGGGCCGCGCTCGGCCGGGCCGGGCGGGCCGCCCTGCTGGCCACCGGCCGGCCGCCCGTGCCGGACGCCCTGGAACCGCTGGTCCAGGTGCACCGGCGGCACCACCCGCAGGCGGACCTCGCCCTGCTGGCCCGGGCGTACCGGCTGGCCGAGGCCAGCCACCGCGGCCAGAAGCGCAAGAGCGGTGAGCCGTACATCACCCATCCGCTGGCCGTCACCATGATCCTGGCCCAACTCGGCGCCGGGACGACCACCTTGGTCGCCTCGCTGCTCCACGACACCGTCGAGGACACCGAGTTGACGCTGGAGCAGGTGGGCGCCGGGTTCGGGCCCGAAGTCGCCTACCTGGTCGACGGGGTGACCAAACTGGAGAAGGTCGACTTCGGCGCCGCCGCCGAGGCCGAGACCTTCCGCAAGATGCTGGTCGCCACCGGGGACGACGTCCGGGTGATGGTGATCAAGCTCGCCGACCGGCTGCACAACATGCGCACCATCCGGCACATGAAGCCGGCCAGCCAGGTGCGGATCGCCAAGGTCACCCGGGACGTGCTGATCCCGCTGGCCGAGCGGCTCGGCATCCAGGTGCTCAAGGCGGAGCTGGAGGA
Organism: Kitasatospora sp. NPDC059088; assembly: GCF_042738155.1. Classification (NCBI taxonomy): domain Bacteria; kingdom Bacillati; phylum Actinomycetota; class Actinomycetes; order Kitasatosporales; family Streptomycetaceae; genus Kitasatospora; species Kitasatospora sp. NPDC059088. The sequence goes on from NZ_JBHYGR010000065.1 coordinate 15,429, forward strand.
CATCGTCTTCGCCACCCTGCACCCCGAGGAGCACGCCCGCACCCGGGGCCTGATGGCCGGTCACGAGGCCGAGCCGGACGCCCTGCTGGAGCCCTTCGCCCGCCGGCTGGCCCGCCAGCTCGCCGAGACCGGGGTCGCCGCCGAGGTGACGGTACGGCCCCGGCACTGCGTCTCGCTGCACCGGGTGCTGATCAAGCGGGCCGCCGCGCCCGGGCGGGACGGCCGGCCGCAGGAGCCGCAGCCGGCCGACTTCGGGCGGCTGCTGGTGGTGGTCGAGGAGAACGCCGACTGCTACGCGGTGCTCGGCGAGCTGCACACCTGCTGGACGCCGCTGCCCGGGGAGTTCAAGGACTTCGTCGCCGCCCCCAAGTTCAACCTCTACCAGTCGCTGCACACCGCCGTCGCGCTGGACGGCGGCGCGGTGGTCGAGGTGCTGGTGCGGACCCGGCGGATGCACGAGGTGGCCGAGACCGGGGTGGTCGCGCTCGGCGACCCGACCCCGGCCGGTCCGGCCCAGGACACCGACGAACTGGACCGGACCGACCCGGCCCGGCCCGGCTGGCTCAGCCGGCTGCTGGAGTGGCAGCAGGAGACCCCCGACCCGGACGCCTTCTGGTCCGCGCTCACCGCCGACCTGGCCGGGGACCGCGAGATCACCGTGGTGACGGAGAGCGGTGAAACGCTTCAGCTGAGGGCCGGGGCCAGCTGCGTGGACGCCGCCTACCTGCTCGGCGAGGAGACCGGCCACCGATGTATCGGCGCCCGGGTCAACGGCCGGCTCACCGCGCTGTCCACCCCGTTGCAGGACGGGGACGTCCTGGCGGTGCTCACCGAGAGCCTCCCGCCCGGCGGCGGGGCCCAGCCGTCCGGGCCGTCCCCGGAGTGGCTGGCGCACGCCCGCACCCCCGCCGCCCGGCTGGCCATCGAGCGCTGGCTGGCCGACCACCCGGCCCGGCTGCCGGTGGTGCGCACCGGCCCGGCCGGCGGCCAGCCCGCCCCGCCCGCGCACCGGCCCGGCGAGCGCCGCGCCGCCCCCGTCGTGGTGGCCGGCCGGCCCGGGGCGCAGGTGCGGCTGGCCCGCTGCTGCACGCCCGTGCCCCCGGACGCGGTGGCCGGCTACCCGATCCGCGGCGGCGCGGTGGCCGTGCACCGCACCGCCTGTCCCGCCGGGCAGCGGCTGCGCGCCGACGGGCGGGCCGAACTGGAGGTCCGCTGGCAGCCCGGGGACGCCCCGGCGGCCGGCCACCGGGTGACCCTGCGGGCCGAGGCGCTGAACCGGCCCCGGCTGCTCGCCGACCTCACCGCGGCGATCTCCGCCGAGGGCGTCGGCATCGTCTCCGCCGAGGTCGAACCGCCGCAGGAGCTGCGGGTCCGGCACACCTACACCGTCGAGCTGCCCGAGCCGGGCGCGCTGCCCGCCCTGATGCGGGCGATGCTCAAGGTTTCCGGGGTGTACGACGTCAGCCGCCCGCACGCCCCCGAGGGGACGCAGACCCGCCACTCCGGTGGAAATGGGGGTGACCGGCCCGCACCGGGCGTGCGACCATCGTGGGGAATTCACGGCCGGTCCACGGCGTTCTCAGGGCACAGGAGCCCCGGTGGGATCCAAGGGACCGCGCCGAAGCCATCCAGCGACCAAAGGACAGAATGACCTCCACGTTCGAAGCCCGCGACCACGCCGACGCCCCGCGCCGCCTCGACGGTCTGCGAGCGGAAGCCCTCATGGACGAGGACCTCGCGGCCATCGACGAGGACCTCGGCCACAACTACGACGGCGACCAGTACGACCGCAGTGAGCGCGCCGCCCTGCGCCGTGTCGCCGGCCTCTCCACCGAACTCGAAGACGTCACCGAGGTCGAGTACCGCCAGCTCCGCCTGGAGCGCGTGGTGCTCGTCGGCGTCTGGACGGACGGCACCCTGGAGGAGGCGGAGAACTCGATGGCCGAGCTCGCCGCGCTCGCCGAGACCGCCGGTTCCGAGGTGCTGGACGGCGTCATCCAGCGCCGCGACAAGCCCGACGCGGCCACCTACATCGGCTCCGGCAAGGCCAAGGAGCTGCGCGACATCGTCGCCTCCAGCGGCGCCGACACCGTGGTCTGCGACGGTGAGCTCACCCCCGGCCAGCTGATCCAGCTGGAGGACGTGGTCAAGGTCAAGGTCGTCGACCGGACGGCCCTGATCCTGGACATCTTCGCCCAGCACGCCAAGTCCCGGGAGGGCAAGGCGCAGGTCTCGCTCGCGCAGATGCAGTACATGCTGCCGCGCCTGCGCGGCTGGGGTCAGTCGCTGTCCCGGCAGATGGGTGGCGGTGGCTCCGGCTCCTCGGGCGGCGGCATGGCCACCCGTGGTCCCGGTGAGACCAAGATCGAGACCGACCGGCGCCGGATCCGCGAGAAGATGGCGAAGCTCCGCAAGGAGATCGCCGACATGAAGAAGGGCCGCGACACCAAGCGCCAGGAGCGCAAGCGCCACCAGGTGCCGTCCGTGGCCATCGCCGGCTACACCAACGCCGGCAAGTCCTCCCTGCTCAACCGGCTCACCGGCGCGGGCGTGCTGGTGGAGAACTCGCTGTTCGCCACCCTGGACCCGACCGTGCGCCGGGCCGAGACCCCGAGCGGGCGGCTCTACACCCTGGCGGACACCGTCGGCTTCGTCCGGCACCTGCCGCACCACCTGGTCGAGGCCTTCCGCTCGACCATGGAGGAGGTCGCCGACGCGGACCTCATCCTGCACGTGGTCGACGGCTCGCACCCCGAGCCGGAGACGCAGCTGGCCGCCGTCCGCGAGGTCATCGTCTCGGTCGACGCGCAGAACGTGCCGGAGATCGTGGTGATCAACAAGGCCGACGCCGCCGACCCGCACGTGCTGCAGCGCCTGCTGCGCCGCGAGCCGCACGCCATCGTGGTGTCGGCCCGCAGCGGGGCCGGCATCGAGGAGCTGCTCAGGCTCATCGACGACGAGCTGCCGCGACCGGCCGTCGAGGTACGGGCCCTGGTGCCCTACACCCAGGGCGCGCTGGTCTCCCGGGTGCACAAGGAGGGCGAGCTGATCGCCACCGAGCACACGGCCGACGGCACGCTGGTGCACGCCAAGGTGCCGGCCGAGCTGGCCGCCGAGCTGGAGTACTTCGCGGTGGCCCTGCAGGGCTGATCGGCGCGTTCCTGCTCGTTCCCGCTCGTTCCCGCTCGTCGGGGTGGCCCCCGGACGTACCGCGTCCGGGGGCTACTTCACGTTCTTGGCGAAGTAGTCGAAGGCCTGCTTGGCCTGGTCCTGGAGGGACGGCCCGGCCCGGTAGCCCGCCGGGCCGCGGCCGCCGAGCGAGCTGACGCTGACCAGGTTGGGCCGGCCGTCCCTGGTGATGAACCAGCCGCCGCCGCCCGCACCGCCGCCCATGGAGCAGCCGATCGCGTACATCGGCGGGCGGGACCGGTCGAAGGACAGCCGGCCCGGCGGGGCGGGGGAGTCGCAGCGCTCTAGCTCCATGCCGTCGAAGGGCCGCTCCACCGGGTAGCCGAAGACCACCGCCGCGGTGATCTGCTCGCGCGGGGCGTTGAACCAGACCGGGACGGAACCGCCGACCGCCTCCTCCAGGGACGGGCCGGCCGCGGACTCGCCGCGCACCCGGACGATCCCGTAGTCGTACTGGTCGTGGGCGCCGACCCCGCTCTCCTGGAGCCAGGTCGGCGACACCATGGCGCGCACCGCCGTCCACCGGCCGTACGGGGCGGCCTGCTGCTCGTCGTACGGCTTGCCGCGGGCCGCCCGGCCGTCCCGGTTGAAGGCGGGGACGAAGACCAGGTTCCTCACCCAGCCGCCGCCCCTGCCGTCGTGCAGGCAGTGCGCGGCGGTGAGGACCAGGTTGCTGCGGCCCGGGTTGAGCGGGTCGGCGACCACCGTGCCGGAGCAGGCCGCGTCGCCCTGCGGCGTGGTCATCAGCAGCCTGCCGACCACGGCGGAGTCCGGGCCGTACGGGTGGGGCTGCGGCCGGGCCTGGACGACGGCCGGCGGGGCGTCGCGGTCGACGCCGGGGGGTGCGGCGGCGGTCGGGACGTACTCGGGGGTGGGCCGGGCCCTGGCGGCCTCCGTCCGGGCCGCCGTCCAGTAGCCCGGGGGCACCTGGTTGGCGAAGCCGCTGTCGGCGACGTAGCGGGCCCAGTCCTCCAGCTTCCAGCCGCTCAGGTCGCCCAGGCTGGTGGGCGCGGCCTTGGGCAGTGCCGCGGGCGGGGTGGCGGGGGCGGCGGGGCCGTCCGGTGCGCAGGCGGCCGCGGTGAGCGTCAGGGCGGCGAGCAGCGCGGCGCCGGCCGCGGCGGCCCGCCGCCCCCCGGTGCGGGGGGTGCGGCGGGTGGTGCCGGTGGAGTCAGTGGTGCTGGTGGTGCCGGTGGTGCGGGTGGTGCTGATGGTGCGCAAGCTGAGGAGTCCCCCGTGGTGGTGCCGGTCACTGCTTCCTGGAGATCCAGTCCAGGGCCTGCTTGGCGACCGTCTCCAGGTACGGGCCGCTCAGCGAGGTGTGCTCCTGGGTGCCGATCGAGGTGTTGCTGACCAGGGCGGTCCGCCCGTCCGGCATGGTGGCGAACCAGCCGCCGCCGCTGGCGCCCTGGGTCATGTTGCAGCCGATGGTCAGCATGGACGGGCGCTTGGGGTCGAAGGACAGCCGGACGGGCGTGCCGCCGTCGCACTTGTACAGCTCCTGGCCGTCGAACGGCTTGACCAGCGGGTAGCCGGTGGCCGAGACCTTGAGCTGGTCGCGGGGCGCGTCGAACCACACCGGGACGGCCGAACCGACCGTCTCCTCCAGGGACTTGCCGGTGTCGTTCTGGTTGTGCACGCGCATCACGGCGAAGTCGTACTGGTTGGCGGCGTCACCGGTCTGCCCGCCCTCGACCATCCACTGCGGGGAGGTGACGATCTGGTCGGCCCACCAGGTGCCCAGCGGGGCGAGGTCGGACAGCGGGGCCTTCTTTCCGCCGCTGGAGGCGCCCGAGTTGTTGTAGGCGGGGACGAAGACCAGGTTCTTGTAGAAGTCGCCGCCCTTGCCCTCGTGCACGCAGTGGGCCGCCGTCCAGACCAGATTGCTCCTGCCCGGGTGCTGGGGGTCGGCGATCACCGTCGCCGAGCAGTTGCCCCGGCCGCCCTGGGCGGAGAAGAACACCTTCCCGGAGGGCTGCTTGAGGTACGGGCGGGGCACCTGGACGGCCTTGACCACCGGCGGCTCCGGGTCGGTCACGCCGTCGGCGGCGGCCGGCTTGGCGGTCGGCGGCGCCGGGTCGGCGGGCTTGGCGTCGCCCATCTTGTCCGGGTTCCAGAAGTCCTTCACCACCGGGTTGTTGAAGACGTGCTTGGACGCCCACTTGTCCCAGTCGTCGTACTTCCACTTCTTGAGGTCGTCCCAGGTCTTCGGCAGGCCCTCCAGCAGACTGGTCGGCAGGCCGGACGGCAGGGTGATCCCGCCGATGACGCCGCCGGGGGCGGCGGAGCCGCTCGCGTCCGTGCTGGGCGGCGGTGCGGCGACGGTCCGGTCGGCGCCCGCCGGGCCGTCCGGTCCGCAGGCGCTGACGGCCAGCAGCGTTCCGGCGACCAGTGCGGCGGCCAGGGCTGACCGGTGGATCGGTGGCATCGGTGGGCTTCCCCCTGTACTCGGTCGGACGGTGTCGGGTCGGTCCTCGGTGCGGCGGCCCGCCGCCCTGGAGTCTTCCATCGCCGTGGAGGACGGCGGCGGCCGCCCCCCGGGTTCCGCGACCGCCCGGAGGTCACCGATCCGTGACGCGGAACCGGCCCCGTCGTTGGCACAGCAGGGCCGCCCCGCCCGGTGACGCACTATCCCCGATCTTCACCCGGACGAGTGAGCCGTCCTTGTGATCACCCGTCAGGGATAGGTAACCCTTACCTGACGCGACGGTGCGAGCGCCCGCCGACCCTCTCCACCACCCGCGCGCGTCCGCACCCCCACGCGCACCAAGGAGCAGCCTTGAGCACCGCCCTCACCGGAGCCCCGCCCGTACCGCCGCCCACTGTGCAGCGGGCCGCCTCCGGACCCGACCCGCTGCTGCACCCCGACCCCGCCGTCGCCGCCGAACAGGCGGCCCTGGAAGCCCTGTTGCGCTGCTGGGCCCGGGAGACCGGGGCCCGCCCCGGGGCGGACGGCCGACTGCGGATCGACGTCCTCGGCGGGGCCGCCCGGCTCACCGCCGCCGTCCGGCACTGGTCGCCCGGCGGCTGGCACCGCTTCGGCCCGGCCACCCTCTCGGCCGGGGACGGCGCCCCGGCGGGAGACGGCGCCGCGGCCCCGGTGGACGCCGTCACCGCCGCCGCCCTGCTCGCCGCCGCGGCCGCCGAACGGCCCGACCCCGGACAGGTCGCCGACCTCGCCGCCCGGGTCGCCGACTCGGTGGTGCGCACCGCCGAGATCCTCGCCCACCGCCGCACCGCCGCCGAACCCGGCGGGCCGGAACGCTCCGCCTTCCTCGCCGCCGAACAGGCCCTGCTGCTCGGCCACCCCCTGCACCCCACCCCGAAGAGCCGCGACGGCCTCGGACCGGCCCAGAGCGCCGCCTACTCGCCCGAACTCCACGGCTCCTTCCAGGTCCACTGGTACGCCGTCGACCGCGGCCTGCTCGCGGCCGGCTCCGCCGTCGCCGAGAGCGCCGACCGGATCACCGCCGCCCTCCTCGGCGGCCACGCGACCCTGCCGCCCGGCACCGCCGCCCTGCCGCTGCACCCCTGGCAGGCCCGCGAGCTCGCCCACCGCCCGACCGTCGCCGCGCTGCTCGCCGACGGGCTGCTGCACGACCTCGGCCCGGCCGGCGAACCCTGGTACCCCACCTCGTCGGTGCGCACCGTCTACCGGCCCGGCACCCCGTGGATGCTCAAGCTCTCGCTCGGCCTGCGGATCACCAACTCCCGCCGGGAGAACCTGCGCAAGGAACTCCACCGAGGCCTGGAGGTGCACCGGCTGCTGGAGAGCGGCCTCGCCGCCGAGTGGCGGGCCGCCCACCCCGGCTTCGACATCGTCCGCGACCCCGCCTGGATCGGCGTCGACCACCCCGACCTCGGCGACCCCGGCGGGCTGGACACCGTGCTGCGCGCCCAGCCCTTCGGGCCGGCCGAACGCGCCCTCTGCGTCGCCGGGTTCGTCGCCGAACAGCCGCGCGGCACCGGCGCCACCGTGCCGTCCGCCCTCGGCGACACCCTGCGCGCGCTCGCCGCCCGCACCGGCCGCCCGCTGCGCACCGTGGCCGCCGAATGGTTCCTGCGCTACCTGGACGCCGTCGTGCTGCCCGTGCTCTGGCTGGACGGCCGCGGCGGCATCGCCCTGGAGGCCCACCAGCAGAACAGCATCGTCCTGCTGGACGCCGAGGGCTGGCCCCGCGGCGGCCGCTACCGCGACAACCAGGGCTACTACTACCGGGAGAGCGCCGCCGAGCGGCTCACCGCCCGGCTGCCCGGACTCGGCGAGCAGAGCGACACCTTCCTGCCGGACGACGTCATCGACCACCACTTCGCCTACTACCTCGGCATCAACCACGTGCTCGGCCTGATCGGCGCCTTCGGCTCCCAGGGCCTCGCCGAGGAGACGGTGCTGCTGGCCGGGCTGCGCCGGTTCCTGGCCGGCCCGCGGGCCGCCGCCACCGGCTCCGCCCTGCCCGCCCTGCTGCTGGACGCGCCCACCCTGCCCTGCAAGGCCAACCTGCTCACCCGGATCAACGGCCTCGACGAACTGGTCGGCCCGGTCGCCACCCAGTCCGTGTACGTGGACATCCCCAACCCGGTGGCGGGCGCCTGATGCCCGACGAGCTGCCCGGGTGGGGCGAAGTCCCCACCCCGGCCGGCCGGTTCCGGCTCCGCCCGGTCCGGCTGCCCGACCACCTGGAGCTGCTCACCGGATGGATGAACGACCCCGAGGTCGACGCCTTCTGGGAGCTCGCCGGGCCGCCCGCCGTCACCGAACGGCACGTCCGGGCCCAACTGGACGGCGACGGACGCAGCCTGCCCTGCCTCGGACTGCTCGACGGCACCCCGATGAGCTACTGGGAGGTCTACCGCGCCGACCTCGACCCGCTCGCCGGGCACTACCCCGCCCGCCCGCACGACACCGGCGTGCACCTGCTGCTCGGCCCGGCCGCCAGCCGCGGCTGCGGCCTCGGCGCCCAGCTGCTGGCCGCCGTCGCCGCCCTCGTGCTGCGCCACCGGCCCGACTGCCAACGGGTGGTGGCCGAACCGGACGTCCGCAACCGGCGCTCGGTCCGGGCCTTCGAACGGGCCGGATTCCGGGCCGCCGCCGAACTCGACCTGCCCGACAAGCGCGCCGCGCTGATGGTGCGCGACCGCGAAGCGCCACTCCCCGCCTAGGACACCCCTGTGGACACCTCGACACCCCACGAACCCCCCTACGACCTGCTCGGCGTCGGCATCGGCCCGTTCAACCTCTCGCTCGCCGCCCTCGCCGAGCCGGTACCCGGGCTGCGCACGCTCTTCTGCGACCAGCGCCCCGAGTTCCGCTGGCACCACGGCATGCTGGTGGACGGCGCCCGGATGCAGGTGCCCTTCCTGGCCGACCTCGTCTCACTCGTCGACCCGACCAACCCGTGGTCCTTCCTCAACTACCTGCGCGCCCAGGACCGGCTGTTCCCGTTCTACTTCGCCGAACGCTTCCAGCTGCCCCGCCGCGAGTACGACCACTACTGCCGCTGGGCCGCCGACCGGCTGCCCAACTGCCGCTTCGGCACCGAGGTCACCGCCCTGCACCGGGACGGCCCGCTGTTCCGGGCCGAGCTGACCGACACCGCGACCGGCCGGCGCACCGCCGTACGGGCCCGCAACCTCGCGCTCGGCGTCGGCACCCGGCCGGTGCTCCCCGAGGCCTTCGCCGCCCTGGCCGACCGCCCGCGGGCCTTCCACTCCGCCGAGTACCTGGACCGCCGGGCCGAGCTCGCGGACGCCCGCGACATCACCGTGGTCGGCAGCGGACAGTCCGGCGCCGAGGTCTTCCTCGACCTGCTCCGCCGCCACCAGGACGACGGCGTCCGGCTGCGCTGGCTCACCCGCACCCGGGCGCTCGCCCCCATGGAGTACTCCAAGCTCGGCCTGGAACACTTCACCCCCGACTACACCCGCTACTTCCACGGCCTGCCCGGCCCGGTCCGGGACGCCCTGGTCACCGCCCAGTGGCAGCTGCACAAGGCCGCCAGCGCGGAGACCCTCGCCGAGATCCACGACCACCTCTACGAGCGCACCATCGGCCGCCCGATCGACACCGCCCCGGTCGAGATCACCCCCGGCACCGCCGTCACCGCGGCCCGGCCCGGGCCCTGCGGCGGACTCGAACTGGACTGCCGGCACACCGACTCCGGCGCCGAACACGTGCTGCGCACCGACGCCGTGGTGCTCGCCACCGGCTACCGCGCCGCCCGCCCGGCCGCGCTCGAACCGCTCGCCCACCTGATCGACTGGGACGAGACCGGGCGCTACCGGGTCGACCTCGACCACCGGGTCGCCACCCGGCCCGAGCTCACCGGCGGCCTCTACGTCCAGAACGCCGAACTCCACACCCACGGGGTCGGCGCCCCCGACCTCGGCCTCGGCGCCCACCGGGCCGCCGTCATCCTCAACGCCGTCACCGGCCGGACCGTCCACCGGCTGCCCGACCGCACCGCCTGGACCGGCTTCGCGCCGCCCGGGGCGTCGACCGCGGCGCCGGCCGCGGCCGGGCCCGTAGGCGCTCCGATCGAGCAGACCCCCGTCGTCCCCCACCCCCAGGAGCTGACCCGTGCCGCAACCGTCGGCCGCTGAACCGCCGCTCTACCTGCCCCCGCACCTCACCGCCGGGCACTGGCAGCGGGCCGGCCGCGCCCTGCTGGCCAAGATGCTCGGCGAGTTCGCCTACGAGGACCTGCTCAAGCCCGTCCCGGGCCCCCTCGACGGCGAGTACCTGCTGAAGCTCCCCGAGGCCGAGTACCGCTTCGCCGCCCGGCGCGGCGCCTACGACAGCTGGCAGGTCGACCCCGGGTCGATCCGCTGCTCCCGCCCGGACGGCCTGGACCCGCTGCGCTTCCTCCCGTACGCCCGGGACGCGCTCGGGATGCGCGGCGACACCACCGCCCACCTGGTCCGCGAGCTGTCCGCCACGCTGACCGCCGACGCCCGCCAGCTCGCCACCGCGCTCACCGCCGCCGAGCTCGCCGACCTCGACCACCCCGCCCTGGAGGGCCGGCAGAGCGGCCACCCGTGGATCGTCCCCAGCAAGGGCCGGATCGGCTTCTCCGGCACCGACGCCGCCCGCTGGGCCCCGGAGGCCCGCAGCCCCCGGCCGCTGCCCTGGATCGCCGTCCACCGCCGGCTCGCCGAGTACCGCGGCGTGCCCGGCCTGGAACGCCCCGAGCAGTTGTACGCCCGCGAACTGGACGACGAGGCCGCACTGCGCGCCCCGCTCGGCGCCGACGCCGACGACTACCTGCTGCTGCCCGTCCACCCCTGGCAGTGGGACGAGACGGTACTGCCGCTGTTCGCGCCCTGGATCGCCTCCGGCGAGATCGTCCCGCTGGCCTCGGACGGCGACCCACGGCTGCCCCAGCAGTCCATCCGCTCCTTCTTCAACACCGCCCACCCCGAGCGCTGCACCGTCAAGCTGCCGCTGTCCATCCTCAACACCCTGGTCTGGCGCGGGCTGCCGGTCGAACGCACCCTCGCCGCGCCCGCCGTCACCGCCTGGCTGCACGGGCTGCGCGACGCCGACCCGTACCTGCGGGACGAGTGCCGGGTGATCCTGCTCGGCGAGATCGCCTCCGTCACCGTCGACCACCCGCTCTACCGGGAGATGCCCGACTCGCCGTACCAGTACAAGGAACTGCTCGGCGCGATCTGGCGCGAACCGCTCGGCCCCTTCCTGGCCGGCGACGAGCGCGCCCGCACCCTCGCCGCCCTGCTGCAGAGCGGCTCCGACGGGCGCGCCCTCGCCGTCGAACTGATCACCCGCTCCGGCCTCACCCCCGCCGGGTGGACCGCCCGGCTGTTCGCCGCGCTGCTGCCGCCGCTGCTGCACTTCCTCTACCGCTACGGACTGGTCTTCTCCCCGCACGGCGAGAACGCCGTCGTGGTCTTCGACGACCGCGGCACCCCGACCCGGCTCGCGGTCAAGGACTTCGTCGACGACGTCAACCTCAGCGACCAGGACCTCCCCGAGCTGCGCGCGCTGCCCCCCGAGGTCGCCGAGGTGCTGCTGCGGGAGAACCCCCAGGGGCTGTGCCAGTTCATCCACTCGGGGCTGTTCATCGGCGTCTTCCGCTACCTCGCCCCGCTGCTGGAGGCGCAGGCCGGCCTCGCCGAGACCGAGTTCTGGGCCCTGCTGCGGGCGGAGATCCACCGCTACCAGGCCCGCTTCCCCGAGCTGCGCGAGCGCTTCGACCTGTTCGACCTGTTCCGGCCCCGGATCGACCGGCTCTGCCTCAACCGCAACCGGCTGCTCATGGACGGCTACCAGGACCGCCCGCACCGCCCGCACGCCGTCCGGCACGGCACCGTGCCGAACGCCCTGGTCGGCGTGGAGGTGCGGCCGCCCGGCCCCCGCCCCGGACAACGGGACCGGATTGTCACCCCCGCCCCGTAGGGTGGAAGGGTCATGACGAACGACTCCGAATCCCACGACTCCGAATCCCAGCGGGCGACGGACCTCGGCGACGCGGCCGAGGAAGCCGTCGCCGTCCCGCGCTCGCGGATTCCCGAGCTCCTGCACGCCGCGGTCGAGGCCGTCGGCGGTGTGGAGCGCCCCGGCCAGATGCGGATGGCCGAGGCCGTCGCCGACGCCGTCGACCACTCCGAGCACCTGCTCGTCCAGGCCGGCACCGGCACCGGCAAGTCCCTCGCCTACCTGGTGCCGGCCCTCGCCCACGGCGACCGGGTGGTGGTCGCCACCGCCACCCTGGCCCTGCAACGCCAGCTGGTGGAACGGGACTTGCCGCGCACGGTCGAGGCGCTGCACCCGGTGCTGCGCCGCCGCCCGCTGTACGCGATGCTCAAGGGCCGCTCCAACTACCTGTGCCTGCACCGGGCCAACGAGGGCACCCCGAGCGAGGAGGGCGAGGGCCTGTTCGACCCGGTCGACGCGCTCGGCGGCCCCACCGGCAAGCTCGGCCAGGACGTGCTCCGGCTGCGCGACTGGGCCGACGAGACCGAGACCGGCGATCGGGACGACATGAGCCCCGGCGTCTCGGACAAGGCCTGGGCGCAGCTCTCCGTCACCTCCAAGGAGTGCCTGGGCGCGACCCGCTGCGCGTACGGGCAGGAGTGCTTCGCGGAGAAGGCCCGGGAGCGGGCCAAGCTCGCGGACGTCGTGGTCACCAACCACGCGATGCTCGCGATCGACGCGATCGAGGGCGCGCCGGTGCTGCCCGAGCACGGGCTGCTGATCGTCGACGAGGCGCACGAGCTGGTCAACCGGGTCACCGGCGCGGCCACCGCCGAGCTGACCGTCGGCGCCGTCAACCGGGCGGTCAAGCGGGCCGCCCGGCTGGCCAACGAGAAGGCCGTGGACGCGCTGCAGGCCGCCGCCGAGAACTACCACGGCCTGATGGAGACCGCCCAGCCCGGCCGGGTCGAGGAACTGCCCGAGTACCTGGCCTACGCCGTCACCGCGATCCGGGACGCCTCCCGGCAGGTGATCACCTCGCTCGGCGAGACCCGGGACAAGGGCCTCAGCGACGAGGACGCCGTCCGCAAGCAGGCGATGGCCTCGGCCGAGACCCTGCACGAGACGGCCGACCGGCTGCTGGAGGGCTCCGAGTACGACGTGGTCTGGATCGAGCGCAGCGACCGCTACGGGCTGGGCACCGCCTCGCTGCGGGTCGCGCCGCTGAGCGTGTCCGGGCTGCTGCGCGAGGGCCTGTACAAGGAGCGCTCGGTCGTCCTGACCTCGGCGACCCTCAAGCTCGGCGGGGACTTCAACGGCGTGGCCGGCTCGCTCGGCCTGCCCAAGGAGACCAGGCTGCCGGACCGGCGCACCCCCGGTGACAACCCGGAGGCCGGCTCCGGCTTCGGCGAGGACGCCGTCCCGCACTGGCGGGGCATCGACGTCGGCTCGCCGTTCAAGTACCCCAAGCAGGGCATCCTGTACGTGGCCAAGCACCTCGCGGACCCCGGGCGCGACCCCGAACGGCCCGACATGCTGGACGAGTTGGCCGAGCTGGTCGAAGCGGCCGGCGGGCGCACCCTGGGCCTGTTCTCCTCGATGCGCGGCGCCCAGGCCGCCGCCGAGGCGATGCGGGAGCGGCTCGACCACCGGATCCTGCTCCAGGGGGAGGACACCCTCGGCGAGTTGATCCGCGAGTTCGCCTCGGACGCCACCACCTGCCTGTTCGGCACCCTCTCGCTCTGGCAGGGCGTGGACGTGCCCGGCTCGGCCTGCCAGCTGGTCGTGATGGACCGGATCCCCTTCCCCCGGCCGGACGACCCGCTGATGAGCGCCCGCCAGAAGGACGTCGAACAGCACGGCGGGAACGGCTTCATGGCGGTCGCGGCGACCCACGCGGCGCTGCTGATGGCACAGGGCGCGGGCCGGCTGGTGCGCGCGGCGGAGGACCGGGGCGTGGTCGCGGTGCTCGACCCGCGGGTGGAGACCAAGCGGTACGGGGGCTTCTTCCGGTCCTCGATGCCGGAGTTCTGGTACACCACGGACCGCAACCAGGTGCGGCGCTCGCTGGCGGCGATCGACGCCTCGGCGGCGCCGGTGCGGCCGGTGGTGAAGCGGGGCTGAGCGGCCCCGGCGCGTGGCGCAGGACGGACGGAGGGGCTCCCCGCTGACGCGGTGGAGCCCCTTCCCGTCGTCGTGCCGACCGCTCGCGGTGGCGGCCGGGTGTCGCCGTCAGAGGCGGCGCAGGACCGCGACCACCTTGCCCAGGATGGTGGCGTTGTCGCCGTTGATCGGCTCGTAGGCCGGGTTGTGCGGCATCAGCCAGATCCGGCCGTCCTCGCGCTTGAGCCGCTTGACGGTGGCCTCGCCGTCGATCATGGCGGCCACGATGTCGCCGTTCTCGGCGACCGGCTGGCGGCGCACCGTGACCCAGTCGCCGTCGCAGATGGCCGCCTCGATCATCGAGTCGCCGCGCACGGTGAGGGCGAACAGCTCGCCCTCGCCGACCAGCTGGCGGGGCAGCGGGAAGACGTCCTCGACCGTCTGCTCGGCCAGGATCGGACCACCGGCCGCGATCCGGCCGACCAGCGGCACGTAGGAGGTGGAGGGCCGCCCGGCCGTCTCGGCGGTGTTGGGGCGGGCCACCTCGACGCCGCGGACCTCGTAGGCGCGCGGGCGGTGCGGGTCGCGGCGCAGGAAGCCCTTGCGCTCCAGGGCCATCAGCTGGTGGGCGACCGAGGAGGTGCTGGACAGGCCGACGGCCTGGCCGATCTCGCGCATGGACGGCGGGTAGCCGCGGCGCTGGACGGAGTCGCGGATGACCTCGATCACCCGGCGCTGGCGCTCGGTGAGGCCGGCCTCGTCGGTGCGGATGCCGGGGGGGCGGCCGGGCATCGCGCGGGCCGGGGAAGGATGGGTGTCGTCCATGGTGGGGGAGTGCTCGATCGGCTGGTCGGGGACGCGGCCCGTGGTGGAAACGGCCGGGCCGGAGAGGCGGTGGTCTTCGCTGCGGTCCATGCTGATGTCCACGCTCTGCTGATTCGTGGTGCGCTGCCCCACCTTGAACTGGGAGTGTTCCTGCACCGGGATGGTGTTGGTTTCGACGGTGTTCACGGCGGCCCCTCTCGACGGCTGTCCTCTCCCCTTTTCCAACCCAACGCGCCTCCTATCGAAAGGTTGCGCCAAACACACGTTCGAGTGAATTATTCGGGAGTTGACTGACTCGATCAAGGCTTTGTTGTACATCGAGTAAATGTTCGACCGGATGTCGACTCCGGAAGTCTAATCGGCGCCGACACGCCAGGGGTGTCACCTCCCCCCGAGACCTAGATGTAGTGGCTAGAGTCCTCTCCGTGCCCAGTACTAGTGGTCGCGCCGCATGATCAGCTTGCCGAAGGCGGGGGCGCATCGCATAGACTCAACCGGTCCGCACGTCCTGCCAGGGAGGGATCCCCAGGTGCACTGCCCCTTCTGCCGGCACTCCGACAGCCGCGTCGTCGACAGTCGGACCACCGAGGACGGCAGCTGCATTCGCCGTCGTCGACAGTGCCCGGACTGCGGTCGCCGTTTCACCACCGTGGAGACGGCCGCGCTGATGGTCATCAAGCGCAGTGGCGTCACCGAGCCGTTCTCCCGGCAGAAGGTCATCACCGGAGTCCGCAAGGCCTGCCAGGGCCGCCCGGTCACCGAGGACGCCCTCGCCCAGCTCGGCCAGCGGGTCGAGGAGTGCGTGCGGGCCAGCGGCAGCGCCGAGCTGACCACCCACGACGTCGGGCTGGCCATACTCGGCCCGCTGCGGGACCTCGACGTGGTCGCCTACCTGCGCTTCGCCAGCGTGTACCAGGCGTACGACGGACTCGAGGACTTCGAGGCCGCCATCGCGGAGATCCGCGCCGAGCGGCCCGCCCCCGAGGCGGACGGCACCTGCGTGCCCGTTCCCGCCGCCGCGCCCTAGGAGGCGCGCCGGGCCCCACGCGGGCCCGCCCAGGAGCCACCACCATGCGGCCCCCGTGGGCCGGTAGCACCACACCGGCCCCGCGTGGGCCCACGCGTGCCCGAAAACGGGGCACAGAACACTACAAACCGTGCGTAAGCGGACGGGGTCCCGTTTGCCCGCACACCGGAAGAACGAACCAGCGGTGCCCGGATTTTTCGGGGCACTTCGGGCGTTTGCCCAGGAGGAGGAGCGAGAAGTGACAGACACCACGAGCGGTTCCGCACGCGGGTCGAAGTCCGAGAAGGCCGTGACCAAGGGTGCCAAGGCCCCCAAGGGCGGTCTCCGGATCGAGCGCATCCACACCACCCCTGGCGTGCACCCGTACGACGAGGTCAGCTGGGAGCGGCGCGACGTCGTCATGACCAACTGGCGTGACGGCTCCATCAACTTCGAGCAGCGCGGCGTCGAGTTCCCCGACTTCTGGTCGGTCAACGCCGTCAACATCGTCACGTCCAAGTACTTCCGCGGCGCCGTCGGCACCCCCCAGCGCGAGTGGAGCCTCAAGCAGATCATCGACCGCGTGGTGCTCACCTACCGCGCGGCCGGCGAGAAGCACGGCTACTTCGCCACCAAGGACGACGCCGAGACCTTCGAGCACGAGCTGACCCACGCCCTCCTCCACCAGGTGTTCAGCTTCAACTCGCCGGTCTGGTTCAACGTCGGCACCAAGCAGCCCCAGCAGGTCAGCGCCTGCTTCATCCTGTCCGTCGACGACTCCATGGAGTCGATCCTCGACTGGTACAAGGAAGAGGGCATGATCTTCAAGGGCGGCTCCGGCGCCGGCCTCAACCTCTCCCGGATCCGCTCCTCCAAGGAGCTGCTCTCCTCCGGCGGCAACGCCTCCGGCCCGGTCTCCTTCATGCGCGGCGCCGACGCCTCCGCCGGCACCATCAAGTCCGGCGGCGCCACCCGGCGCGCGGCCAAGATGGTCGTCCTGGACGTCGACCACCCGGACGTCGAGGCCTTCATCGAGACCAAGGTGAAGGAGGAGGAGAAGATTCGCGCCCTGCGCGACGCGGGCTTCGACATGGACCTCGGCGGCGACGACATCACGTCCGTCCAGTACCAGAACGCCAACAACTCGGTCCGCGTCAACGACGAATTCATGACCGCCGTCGAGAACGGCACCGAATTCGGCCTGCGCGCCCGGATGACCGGCGAGGTCATCGAGACCGTCGACGCCAAGAAGCTGTTCCGCAAGATGGCCGAGGCCGCCTGGGCCTGCGCCGACCCCGGCATCCAGTACGACTCCACCATCAACCAGTGGCACACCTGCCCCGAGTCCGGACGCATCAACGCCTCCAACCCGTGCTCGGAGTACATGCACCTGGACAACTCCAGCTGCAACCTGGCCTCGCTGAACCTGATGAAGTTCCTGCGCGACGACGACTCGTTCGACGCGGAGCGGTTCGCCAAGGTCGTCGAGCTGGTCATCACCGCGATGGACATCTCCATCTGCTTCGCCGACTTCCCCACCGAGAAGATCGGCGAGACCACCCGCGCCTACCGCCAGCTCGGCATCGGCTACGCCAACCTCGGCGCCCTGCTGATGGCCACCGGCCACGCCTACGACAGCGACGGCGGCCGCGCCCTGGCCGGCGCCATCACCTCGCTGATGACCGGCACCGCCTACCGCCGCGGCGCCGAACTCGCCGGCGTCGTCGGCCCGTACGACGGCTACGCCCGCAACGCCACCGCCCACCAGCGGGTCATGAAGCAGCACGCCGACGCCTCCCTGGACGCCGTCTCCTTCGACGACCTGGACGCCCCGGTCTGGCTCCGGGCCAACAAGTCCTGGCAGGACGTGCTGCGCATCGGCGCGCAGAACGGCTTCCGCAACGCCCAGGCCTCGGTCCTCGCCCCGACCGGCACCATCGGCCTGATGATGGACTGCGACACCACCGGCGTCGAGCCCGACCTCGCCCTGGTCAAGTTCAAGAAGCTCGTCGGCGGCGGCTCGATGCAGATCGTCAACGGCACCGTCCCGCGCGCCCTCAAGCGCCTCGGCTACCAGGACGAGCAGATCGAGGCGGTCGTCGCCCACATCGCCGAGCACGGCAACGTGGTGGACGCGCCGGGCCTCAAGACCGAGCACTACGAGGTGTTCGACTGCGCGATGGGCGAGCGCTCCATCTCCCCGATGGGCCACGTGCGGATGATGTCGGCGATCCAGCCGTGGATCTCCGGCGCCATCTCCAAGACCGTGAACATGCCCGCCACGGCGACCGTCGAGGACGTCGAGGAGATCTACTTCGAGGCGTGGAAGATGGGCGTCAAGGCGCTCGCCATCTACCGCGAAAACTCGAAGGTCGGCCAGCCGCTCTCGGCCAAGAAGAAGGACTCCGAGACCGAGGCCAAGGCGGAGGAGGCCCCCGCCCCCACGGCCGTGGTCGAGAAGGTCGTCGAGTACCGCCCCGTCCGCAAGCGCCTGCCCAAGGGCCGCCCGGGCATCACCACCTCCTTCACGGTCGGTGGCGCCGAGGGCTACATGACCGCCAACTCCTACCCGGACGACGGCCTCGGCGAGGTCTTCCTGAAGATGTCCAAGCAGGGTTCGACCCTCGCGGGCATGATGGACGCCTTCTCCATCGCCGTCTCGGTCGGCCTCCAGTACGGCGTGCCGCTGGAGACCTACGTCTCGAAGTTCACCAACATGCGCTTCGAGCCCGCCGGCCTGACCGACGACCCGGACGTGCGGATGGCCCAGTCGATCGTCGACTACATCTTCCGCCGCCTGGCGCTGGACTTCCTGCCGTTCGAGACCCGCTCGGCGCTGGGGATCCACTCCGTCGAGGAGCGCACCCGCCACCTGGAGACCGGCTCCTACGAGCCGCTGGAGGCCGAGGAGCTCGACACCGAGTCCCTCGCCCAGTCCGCCCCGGTCGCCGCGGCCAAGCCGGCCCCGGCCCCCGCCCCGGCCGTCGAGGCGCCCAAGGCGGCCCCGAAGCAGGCCCACAACTCCACGGAGCTGATGGAGATCCAGCTCGGCCTCAACGCCGACGCGCCGCTCTGCTTCTCCTGCGGCACCAAGATGCGCCGCGCCGGCAGCTGCTACCTCTGCGAGGGCTGCGGCTCCACCAGCGGCTGCAGCTGACCGCAGCGCTGACCCCGCGCGGGTGAGCAACCGCTGAGGCGGGGCGAGGACTTCACGAACCCCAACCCCACAAAGGAAAGTTTACGGGGGGGGGACTGGGAGGGGGTTGTTGTTTTGTGGGTGGGGGGGTTGGGGGTGGATGGAA
>NZ_JBHYGR010000065.1:34291-48566 GCF_042738155.1 Kitasatospora sp. NPDC059088
GCCCTCGCTGTGTACGAGGAGGCGCGCGGCAGGGTCGCCGCGGAGGCGCGTGCCGACCCGCGGCCGGGCCTGGGCGCGCCCCCGGCGCCCGGGCCGGGCCCCCCGGCTGGGGGGGCGGCGGGCCGGCCCGCGCGCGCGGGGGGGGTCGCCCCGGGGGGGGGGGTGTGGGCGCTCCTCCCCCCCCCCCCCCCGCCTCTTCTCGTTGTCCCGGGGCGCCGATGTCACGGATGGGGGTGGTGGTCGGTCGTAGGGGGTGTACGGGTGCGCGGGTGCTCGGCGTTCGGTGAGAGGAGTGGTGCGGTGACGGGGACGGTGCTGGTGACCGGGGCGACGGGGACGTTGGGGCGGGAGGTGGTGCGGCTGCTGGTGGCGCGCGGGGTGGCGGTGCGGGGGTTGAGCCGTCGGGCGCGGGCGGCGGGTGACGGGGTCGAGTGGGTGGTCGGGGACCTAGTGGGCGGGGCCGGGATCGCGGCGGCCGTGGGCGGGGTGGAGACGGTGCTGGACTGTGCGACCACGCAGGGGCGGAAGGACGTGGCGGGGGTCGGGCGGCTGGTGGCGCAGGCCCGGCGGGCCGGGGTGCGGCACCTGGTGTACGTGTCGATCGTGGGGATCGACCGGGTGCCGCTCGGGTACTACCGGGCGAAGCTCGACTGCGAGCGGGTGGTGCGGGAGTCGGGGCTGGGGTGGACGGTGCTGCGGGCGACGCAGTTCCACGACCTGCTGTTCAAGGCCTTCGACCTGAGCGCGCGGCTGCCGGTGTTCCCGGTGGTGAGCGGCGCCGGGGTGCAGCCGGTGGACGTCCGGGAGGTGGCGGAGCGGCTGGTGGAGCTGGTGGGGCGGGAGCCGGCCGGGTTCGCGCCGGAGGTGGGCGGGCCGCGGGTGCGGTCGTACCGGGAGCTGGCGGAGGCGTACCTGCGGGCGGCGGGTCGGCGGCGGCCGGTGCTGCCGCTGCGGGTGCCGGGGGCGGTGGGGCGGGCCCTGCGGGCGGGTGGGCTGACGACGCCGGAGCGGGCGGTGGGGCGGACCTTCGAGGAGGCGCTGGCGCGGCGGTTCGGCTGAGCCGCCGGCCCGCCGCTCGGCCGAACCGCCGCGCAGTTGTCAACCAGGGTTGACATTCCCGAGGGCGTCAACCAGAGTTGACGTCATGAGCGAGAGCGGAGAGCTCGCGGCCGCCGCGAGCAGTCGTGACCCCGCCGTGGGGCTCCGGGCGGTCCGCGCCCTGCGTGATCTGGCGGACCGTCTGGAGGCCCTCCAGGTGGACAATGCCCGGTCGCAGGGCTGGTCCTGGCAGGACATCGCGGTCTGCCTCGGGGTGACCAGGCAGGCGGTCCACAAGAAGCACGCACGACGGGGGCCCGGCAAGGGCGAGGACGGAGGCTGAGCGATGTTCGAACGGTTCACCCAGGAGGCCCGGAGGGTCGTGGTCGTCGCCCAGGAGGAGGCGAGGCAGCTGCGGGACGACCGGGTCGGGACGGAGCACCTCCTGCTGGGGGTCCTGGAGCAGTCGCAGGATCCGGCGGCGTCCGTGCTGATCGGGGCCGGCCTGGACCAGGAGGCCGCGCGGCAGGCGGTGCGGCGCCTGCGGGGGAAGGGGGACCGGCAGGTCCTGGCCACGATCGGGGTCGACCTGGACGCGGTGCGGGAGGCGGTCGAGGCGGCCTTCGGGGAGGGGGCGCTGGACGCCCCGCCGGAGGAGGGGCGCAAGCGCTGGGGCCGGTTCCGCTCCGGTGGCTCGACGGCCGGGCACATCCGGTTCTCGACCCCGGCGAAGAAGGTGCTGGAGCTCTCCCTGCGGGAGTCGCTGCGCCTGGGGTCGAAGGAGATCGGGGTGGGCCACCTGCTGCTCGGGGTGCTCCGCGAGGGGGAGGGGCTCGGGGTGCTGGTGGTCGCCGACCACGGGCTGGACACGGCCGCCGTGCGGCAGGCGGTGGAGGCGGAACTGGCCTGAGCGGCGGTGCCGGGAAGGGGTGGAAGGTGTCGCCGTGCGGTGTACTCGGCGTGAATGAAGGAGATTGACCGTCAACTAGCGGGTTGAGGCCAATGTCTGAATCGATATGATCGGCCGAAAGCGTGAACCGATCAGCCGCCCGGAGGCGTTTCGCGACGCCACCGGGCGGTCTGGTATGCGCCCGACCAGCTGTCGGCGGCCGCAACCGTCGCCGACCCGCCGCCCGCGCCGCCGCCCGCCGACGTTGCCGAGGACCGCCCCGATGAGAGAAGCCACCAGCCCCGACGGTCGGCCGCGCCGCCGCTCCGCGCCGCGCACCGTCGCCCTGACCGCGGCCGCCGTGCTGCTGGCGCTGGTCGCCGCGCCGGTCGGCGTCAGCCGGGCCCTGGGCGCGCACCAACCGCTCACCGCGCTCGCGGTGGCCGCCGTGGCGGTGCTCTGGCTGATCGTGGTCGGCCTGGCCGCGAGCGGCGCCGAGCGCGCCCGCCGGCTGACCGACGACCTGGCCGTCCAGCACGGGGAGACCCGGGCCGCGCTGGTCGCCGCCGGCACCGCCCGGCAGGCCGAGACGGCCGCCCGGGACCGGGCCGCCGCCGCGTTCGCCGAACGGGACGCCGCCCGCGCCGAGCACGCCCGGGTCGAGGCGGACCTCACCGCCGCGCACGCCGAACTGGCCCGGCTGGGGGCCCGTCTGGAGGCCGAGCGGGCCGCGGCCGGGGCGGAGCGGGAGCGGGCCGCCGACGAGCGGGCCGAACTGGAGCGGATCCCCGAGGGCGTCCTGCCCGAGGTGGTGGAGAAGCTCCGCGGGGGCGCGTCCGTGGACAGCGCGCTGGCCGCCCACCGCAAGCACCCCCAGTACGCGCTGCTGCGCGCGGTCGGCGAGGAGGTCGGCCGCGGCGAGCGCCTGCGGGCCGCCGCGCTCGCGGTCTGCGCGACCGCCGCCGGCCGGGTCCAGGCGCTGGCCACGAGCATGCACGCCGAACTGCGCGAGATGCAGCACCGGCACGACGAGGAGGTCCTCGGCGACCTGCTGCGGCTGGACCACTCGACCGCCCAGGCGGGCCGGATGGCGGACAGCATCGCGGTGCTCACCGGCGCCCGCTCCGGCCGCCGCTGGGCCAAGCCGATCGCGGTGGAGTCGGTACTGCGCGGTGCGCTCGGCCGGATCGGCGCCTACCAGCGGGTCCGGCTGCACAACGCCAGCACCGCCGCGGTGGCCGGCTTCGCGGCCGAAGGCGTGATGCACGCGCTGGCCGAACTGCTGGACAACGCCACCAACTTCTCCGCTCCGCCGGCCGAGGTGCACGTCTACGTCGAGGAGGTGCCGGCCGGTCTGGCGGTGACCGTCGAGGACAGCGGGCTGGGCCTGAGCGACAGTTGGCTGCGCCGGGCCGAACGGGCCGTCTCCGCCGAGCCGCTGGACCTCGCCACGCTGTCCGCCGGTACCCGGCTGGGCCTCGCGGTGGTCGGCGTGCTGGCGCGCAAGCACGGGCTGCAGATCTCCTTCCGGCCGTCGGCCCGCGGCGGTACCGGGGTGGTGATGCTGATCCCGCAGCAGGTGGTTACCCACCTGGTTCCGACGCCCGCCCCGGCGGCCGCGCCCGTGACGGCGTCCGCGCCGGCCGTGGAGTCCGTGCGCCCGGCGCTCACCCCCGCCCGCCCGGCGCCCGCCTCGCTGCCGCTTGCCTCGACCCCGACCGCCTCGAACCCGACTGCCTCGACCCCGCCCGCCGTGGCCGTGCCGGTACCTGTCGTCCCGGCACCTGCTGTCCCGGCCCACGCCGTCGCAGCACACGCCGTCCCGGCGGCTGCCGCCCCCGCCCAGACCCCGTCCGGGCCGACCCGGATGACCGACAGCGGCCTGCCGCAGCGCCGCCGCGGCCAGACGATGGCCACCACCACCCCGGCGACGGCCCCGGCCGCGAAGCCCGTACGGACCGACGCGGTGCGCGCCGCCGCCCGGTTCGGGGCCTTCCGCCGGGCCGCCCAGCCGGCGCTGCCCGCCCCCGGGGCGGCGCCGACCGCGGACACCGACACCGAGACCACGCCCGACGCTTCCCCCGTCACCGAGAAGGACTCCTGATGAGCAGCGCCACCGACCGCGACCTCGACTGGCTGTTGGAAAACCTGCTGGCGGCCACCCCCGGCAGCCGGCACGCCCTGGTGCTGTCCGCCGACGGCCTCAAGCTCTGCCACACCGCCGGGCTGAGCGCCGACCAGGCCGACCAGCTGTCGGCGATCGCCTCCGGACTGCAGAGCCTGGCGCACGGCGCCTCGATCGAGTTCGGGGACGGCAGCGGCGGCGTGCGGCAGTCGATGACCGAGTTCCACGGCGGCATCCTGTGCATCGTGGCGGCCGGTGAGGGCGCGCACCTCGCGGTGGTCACGGACGACGAGGCGGACGTGGGCGTGGTCGGCCACAACATGCACGGCCTGATCGAGCAGATCGGCGTCCACCTCAGCGCGCCCGCCCGGGAGGCGGACGCGGAACCCGGCGCGGACGCCGCGGGCGAGAGCGCCGGGATATGAACGCCGGGCCCGTGCTGCCGGGTCGGGACGACGACCCGGACCGCCTCTACACCATCACCGGGGGCCGCAGCCGCGCCCCTTCGGTCGCCTTCGACCTGGTCACCCTGATCGTCGCGGAGCGGCAGCCGGCGCCGGGGATGCAGTCGGAGCACGTCCGGATCCTGCGGATGTGCGAGGCCCCGACCGCCGTGGTGGAGGTGGCGGCGGAGCTGCAGCTGCCGGTCTCGGTGGTGAAGATCCTGCTCGGCGACCTGCTGGAGGCCGGGGCGGTCACCGCCCGGCACCCCAGGTTCGCGCCGAACAAGGCCCGGCTGCCCGATCTCGACACGTTGAAGCAGGTGCTGCATGGCCTCCAACGGCTCTGACCTCCAGGACCTCCAGGATGTCCAGGACGTCCCGGACGTCCAGGACCTCCGGCCCGTGGGGCGCACCCCGCTGCGGGCGACCGCCGACAACGCGTTGAAGATCGTCGTGGTCGGCGGGTTCGGGGTGGGCAAGACCACGTTGGTCGGCTCGGTCAGCGAGATCCGCCCGCTGAACACCGAGGAGGTGATGACCCGGGCGGGGGAGGGCATCGACCCGGCGGGCAGCTGGGGCAAGCGCTCCACCACCGTCGCCTTCGACTTCGGCCGGATCACCCTGTCGGAGCGCCAGGTGCTGTACCTGTTCGGCGCGCCCGGGCAGGAGCGCTTCTGGTTCCTCTGGGACCGGCTGTTCAGCGGTGCGCTGGGGGCGGTCGTGCTGGTGGACACCCGGCGGCTGGAGGACTCCTGGTACGCGATCGACCGGCTGGAGCACCACGGCACGCCGTTCGTCGTGGCCCGCAACAACTTCGGCGAGCCCGGCCACACCCTGGAGCAGGTTCGGGAGGCGCTGGACCTGCCGCCGGAGGTTCCGCTGGTGGACTGCGACGCCCGTGACCGGGAGTCCGGCAAGCAGGTGCTGATCGAGCTGGTCCACCACCTGGCCGCCCTCGCCGGGGCGGACGCGGCCGCGCTGGCCGGACCCGGAGCACCCGACGCGATCTACGAGGAGAGCACCCCGTGACCGAGCCCGCCGTCACCCCGCCCCCGGGCTGCCCGGCGCACGCCGGCGCCACGCCGCTGTACGGGCCGCGCTTCCAGACCGACCCGGCCCAGCTCTACCGCGAGCTGCGCGCCGCGCACGGCCCGGTCGCCCCGGTCGAGCTGGCCGGCGGCGTGCCCGCGTGGCTGGTCATCGGCTACCGGGAGCTCCAGCAGGTCACCGGCCAGCCGCAGTTGTTCGGCCGGGACTCCAGCCGCTGGCACGCGTGGCGGACGCTGCCCGCGGACTGGCCGTTGAAGCCGATGATGGCCCCGGTGCCGTCGATCCTGTACGCGGAGGGCGAGGAGCACGTCCGGCGCTCCCGGGCGGTCACCGACGCGCTGGCCGGGATCGACCCGTACGAGCTGCGCAAGCACGCCGAGGAGATCGCCGACGGGCTGATCGACGAGTTCGCCGGGCGCGGCGAGGCCGACCTGGTCGCCGAGTACGCGCACCGGATGCCGCTGCTGGTGCTGTGCCGGGTCCTCGGTCTGGACGAGGAGCAGGCGCCGCAGCTGATCGCGGCGCTGCTGGCCATGCTGGACGGCGGTGCGGACGCCCCGGCCGGCGCCCAGCGGCTGCTGGAGCTGATGCTCGCGCTGGTGGAGGAGAAGTCCGAGCACCCGGGGGCCGACGTGGCCTCGCGGATGCTGGAGCACCCGGCGGGGCTGACCCACGACGAGGTGATGCGCGACCTGCGGGTGCTGCTGATCGCCGGTCACCAGCCCAGTTCGTACTGGATCTCCAACACCTTGCGGCTGATGCTCACCGACGAGCGTTTCGCGGCCTCGCTGGCCGGCGGCCGGCGCAGCATCAGCCAGGCCCTCAACGAGGCGCTCTGGGAGGACACCCCGACCCAGATCTTCGCCGGCCGCTGGGCGGTCCGGGACACCCAGCTCGGCGGCCAGCGGATCGCCGAGGGCGACATGCTGCTGCTGGGTTTCGCCGGGGCCAACGCGGATCCGTCGGTGCGCCGGCCCGACGGCCGTCCGGCCGAGGGGAACCGGGCGCACATGAGCTACTCGTACGGCGAGCACGGCTGCCCGTTCCCGGCCCAGGAGGCGGCCGAGGTGATCGCCACCACCGCGATCGAGGTGCTGCTGGACCGGCTGCCGGACCTGCGGCTGGCGGTGGCCGAGCACGCCCTGGTGTGGCGGCCCTCGGCCTGGGTGCGCGGGCTGGTCGCGCTGCCGGTCTCGTTCAGCCCGGGGTACTAGGTTCCGTCCGACATGCCGAGGGCCCGTCTTCCGGCTCCCGCCCGCGGGGCGTTCGAGGACGGGCCCCGGCGAGGCCTTGCGGATCTTGGTCGGGCGGGTCAGGATCCACAGGACGTGCACAGCCGTTCGAAGAACCTTTACGTCAAGGAGAGTTGCCGCCGATGACCGCTGCCCCGGCCCCGGCCCCGATCGCCCTCGACCCGTTGGCCCGCGACAACGCCGCCGAGGGTGCCCTGCTGCGGGCCGCCGGTCCGGCGGTGCCGGTCGTGCTGCCCGGCGGGGTCGCCGCCTGGGCGGTGACCCGGCACGCGGCCGCGCGCGACCTGCTGACCGACGCCCGGCTGGTCAAGGACGCCCGGCACTGGGCGGCTTACCAGCGCGGTGAGGTGCCGAAGACCTGGCCGCTGATCGGCCTGGCGGTGCCGGGCCCGAGCATGGTGACCACGGACGGTGCCGAGCACCGCCGGCTGCGGGCGCTGGTCGCCCAGGCCTTCACCCCGCGCCGGGTCGAGCTGATGCGCCCGCGGGTGGAGGAGATCACCCACGCGCTGCTGGACGCCCTGGCGGCCGGGGAGCCGCTGGTCGACCTCAAGTCGGCCTTCGCCTTCCCGCTGCCGATGACGGTGATCTGCTCGCTGCTGGGCGTCCCGGAGTCGGACCACGGCCTGCTGCGCGACCTGTACGAGCGGTTCTTCGGGGTCAAGCCCGACCCGGAGGGCATCCAGGCGACCGTCGCCGGGCTGAACGCCTTCGTCAACGGCCTGGTGGCGCAGCGCCGTTCGGCGCCGGGCGAGGACCTGGCGAGCGTGCTGCTGGCGGCGGACACCGAGGGCGGGGCGCTCACCGACGCGGAGGCGGCGGCCACCCTGCGGGTGATCATCGCGGCCGGCCACGAGACCACCGTCAACCTGATCGGCAACGCGGTGCGGGCGCTGCTGGCGCACCCGGACCAGCTGGCGCTGGTGCGCGCGGGCGAGGTCTCCTGGGACGCGGTGGTCGAGGAGTCGCTCCGCTGGACCCCGCCGACCAGCAACTTCCTGTTCCGCTTCGCCGCCGAGCCGATCGAGGTCGGCGAGCTGGTGATCCCGGCGGGCGACCCGGTGCTGGTCTCGTACAACGCGATCGGCCGGGACCCGTTGCAGCACGGGGTGACGGCGGAGCTGTTCGACATCACCCGGGACCCGACCCGGCACCTGTCCTTCGGCCACGGTCCGCACGTCTGCCCCGGCTCGCCGCTGGCCCGGCTGGAGGCGGCGGTCGCGCTGCCGGCGCTGTTCGAGCGCTTCCCCGGGCTGGCGCCGGCGGTGCCGGACGGCGAGCTGCGGCCGAGCCCGTCGCTGGTGGTGAACAGCCTGCGGGAGCTGCCCGTCCGGCTCTGGTGACCGGCCCGACCGGCCCGACCGGCCTGGCCGAAGCGTGTTGACAGTACATCAGATAAGCGGCCCCGTCCGGATTCCGGGCGGGGCCGCGGGCGTTCGCCGGTTTCGGACGTGATGATCGGGGCACCGGTGTGGGGAAGGTCGACCATGGACCTTGGCGGCGGCGGAAGGCTGCGTTAACGTCGTCGAATCGGTTCGGCCGCCCGCTCGCCCAGCGATCCCTGCACGCCCATCTCCGGTACAGCGCAATGTCGTTCAGCCCACCCGAGGCAGCATGCCCTGGCGAGGAGGACCGCATTGACCTTCAACCCGACCGCGCCGTCCGCGAGTTCGCGCCGTCGACCGCTGGCCGTATCCGCTCTGCTGGCGGCGCTGGCCCTGACCGCGGCCTGCTCGAACAGCTCCGGCGGTTCGGGCGGCGGCGACGGGGCGGCCCGGACGCTGACCGGTGACTGCGCCAAGTACCAGCCGTACGCCGGGCATTCGGGCACCACGGTGACGATGTTCGCCTCGATCCTCAGCCCGGAGTCGGACAACCTGGAGAAGTCCTGGGCCGAGTTCAGCTCGTGCACCGGGATCAAGATCAGCTACGAGGGGTCCAACGACTTCGAGTCCCAGCTGCCGGTCCGGGTGGCCGGCGGCAACGCCCCGGACTTCGCGATCATCCCCCAGCCGGGCCTGCTGGCGCAGATGGTGAAGAGCGGCAAGGTGGTCAAGCCGCCCGCTGAGACCGTCGCCAACCAGGGCAAGTGGAGCCCGGTCTGGAAGACCTACGGCTCGGTCGACGGCACCTTCTACGCGGCGCCGATGAGCGCCAACATGAAGTCCCTGGTCTGGTACTCGCCGAAGACCTTCAAGGCGGCCGGCTACGAGGTGCCGAAGACCTGGGCGGACCTCATGGCGCTCAGCGACCGGATCGCCAAGGCGGGCGGTCCCAAGCCCTGGTGCGGGGGCATCGCCTCCGGCACGGCCACCGGCTGGCCGGCCACCGACTGGCTGGAGGAGGTGGTGCTGGGCACGTACGGCGGTGAGGTGTACGACCAGTGGGTCGGCCACCAGGTGAAGTTCTCCGACGAGAAGATCGCCACGGCGATGCGGACGGTCGCCGACTGGATGCAGAACCCGGCCTGGGTCAACGGCGGCTACGGCGGCGTCAAGTCGATCGCCACCACCACGTTCCAGGACGCGGGCGCGCCGATCCTCACCGGCAAGTGCGCGATGCTCCAGCAGGCCTCCTTCTACGAGGCGCAGTGGCCCAAGGGTACCAAGGTCGCCCCGGACGGCGACGTCTTCGCCTTCCACCTGCCCGCCGTCAACCCGTCGATCGCCAACCCGGTCGAGGGCGGCGGCGAGTTCCTGGCCGCCTTCTCCAGCAAGCCCGAGGCGCAGGCGGTGCAGAACTACCTGTCCAGTGCGGACTGGGCGAGCAGTCGGGTGAGGACCGCGACCGGCTGGGTCTCGGCCAACCAGGGCGTGGACAAGAGCCTCTACACCGACCCGATCGACAAGCTCTCCGCGGAGGCGCTGACCGACCCGAGCGCCACCTTCCGCTTCGACGCCTCCGACATGATGCCGGCGGCCATCGGCTCCGGGCAGGAGTGGACGTCGCTGACCGCCTGGTTCGCCGAGGGGCAGTCGATCCAGAAGGTCGCCGCCGACATCGACGCCGCCTGGCCGAAGTAGCCGCCCGAGCGGCCGCCGACCGAGCAGCTGACGGAACAGCTGACTGAGCAGCTGGCAGGGCAGCCGACCGAGCGGCCGCCGGAGCAGCCCGCCCGGCCGGCGTCCGGGACCACCCGCCGAGGGCGGTGCGGGGCCACCCACCCGCACCGCCCGCCCCTCCTCTCTCACCTGCTCCCCTGACCTGCTTCCCGACCCTGCTTCCCGACCCGCTTCCCCTTCCCGCTGGACGAACCGAAGGGACGTGCAGCCATGCCCGTAACCGGCTCCCCGCCGGCCGCCGGCTCCCTGGCCGTCGGCGCCTGGGGCGACGCGGCGATCAAGTTCGGCAACAGCTTCGGCGCGATCGCGGGCTTCCTCGGCGTCCTGCTGGTGGTCTTCCTGGTCGCCGGGCGCGCCCGGGGCCGGCTGGCCCGCCCGCTGGCCGTCCTGGTCCTCCTCGGCCCGGCGGTGCTGCTGCTGGCGGTCGGCCTGGTGGTGCCGCTGATCCGCACGGTCTACCTGAGCCTGCACGGCCCGGACGGCAGCACCTTCGTCGGCGGTGAGAACTTCGGCTGGGCGTTCACCACCGAATCGGTGCGGAAGGTGCTGCTCAACACCCTGCTGTGGCTGGTGGTCGCGCCGCTGGTGGCGACCGGTCTGGGCCTGGTGCTGGCCCTGCTGGTGGACCGGATGCGCGGCCAGTCGGTCTACAAGTCGCTGATCTTCATGCCGATGGCGATCTCACTGGTGGGCGCCTCGATCATCTTCAAGTTCGTCTACGAGGCGCGCGGCAAGGACCAGCCGCAGATCGGCCTGCTCAGCCAGCTCGCCCACGCGGTGGGCTGGTCGGACCCGCCGAACTGGCTGCTCAGCCAGCCGCTGAACACCTTCCTGCTGATGGCGGTGATGGTCTGGGTGCAGACCGGCTTCGCGATGGTGGTGCTCTCGGCGGCGATCAAGGCGATCCCGGACGAGGTGGTGGAGGCGGCCCGGCTCGACGGTGCGACCGGGGTGAGGCTGTTCTGGCACGTCACCGTGCCGATGATCCGCACCACGGTGATGGTCGTCCTGACCACGGTCATGATCATCACCTTGAAGGCCTTCGACATCGTCCGCACCATGACCGGCGGCAACTTCGGCACCCAGGTGCTGGCCAACGAGATGTACACGCAGTCCTTCGCGCAGTTCGACGACGGGCGGGGCGGCGCCCTCGCGGTCCTGCTGTTCCTCGCGGTGCTGCCGCTGGTGGCCTACAACATCGTCCAGCTGCGGAGGGAGCGTGAGGTGCGGTGAGCATTCCTGAGGCGAAAGCCGTCAGCCGCCGTCCGGCCGGGGGGAGCCCCGTGCGGAAGGCTTTCAGCAGCCCCTTGGCCTCGCTGTTCGTGATCGCCGTGACGGTGCTCTGGACGGTCCCGACCCTCGGCCTGCTGGTGACCTCGCTGCGCCCCAAGCAGGACGTGACGAAGGACGGCTGGTGGAACGCCCTGCTCCACCCGGACTTCGGCCTCGGCAACTACCACACGGTGCTGTTCGAGGGCGGCTCCGGCGGCTCCACCGGCCTGCTGCCCTTCCTGGTGAACTCGCTGGCGATCAGCATCCCGGCCACCCTCTTCCCGCTGGTGCTCGCGGCGATGGCGGCGTACGCGCTGGCGTGGGTGCGGTTCCGGGGGAGCGACGCTGTGTTCTTCACGGTGTTCGCGCTCCAGGTGGTGCCGCTCCAGATGGCGCTGATCCCGCTGCTGCGGCTGTTCTCCGGCGGTGCGCACCTGGGGGCGCTGACGCTGATCCCGGCGGTGGACCTCAAGGGCAGCTACGCGCCGGTCTGGCTGGCGCACACCATGTTCGCGATGCCGCTGGCGGTGTTCCTGCTGCACAACTTCATCGCCCAGCTGCCGCGCGACCTGATGGAGGCGGCGGTGGTGGACGGCGCCTCGCACTTCAAGATCTTCCGTTCGATCGTGCTGCCACTGTGCGCCCCGGCGCTGGCCTCGTTCGCGATCTTCCAGTTCCTCTGGGTCTGGAACGACCTGCTGGTCGCGCTCACCTTCGCCGGCGGCACACCGGAGGTGGCGCCGATGACGGTCCGGCTGGCACAGCTGTCCGGGTCGCTGGGCGGGCGTTGGGAGCTGCTCACGGCGGGGGCGTTCCTGTCGATCATCGTGCCGCTGATCGTCTTCTTCGCCCTCCAGCGGTACTTCGTCCGCGGACTGCTGGCGGGTTCGGTCAAGGGGTAGGGCGGACGGCCCGGCTCGGGTCCGGCTTGGGTCCGGCTTGGGTCCGGCTCGGGTCCGGCTGTGGCGGGCGCCGGGGTGGCGGCCCTCCGGGCTCTTCTGAACGCGTTCAGAACCAACTTTTGAACTTGTTCAGAATCGTCTACAGTCGGCTGCGGGAGGCGTCGAGTACGCCCGCCCCGCGGACCGCCCGGAGGACGGCTTCCGCATGCCCGCCGACCACCGAGGGGGACTGATGCCAGGCCCGTCCACGCCTGCCCCGACCGATCCGCAGCCCGGAGCCGAGCACGGCCCGTCGGCCGGCCACAGCCTGTCGGCCGGCCACAGCCCGTCGGTCGAGCACAGCCTGTCGGCCGAGTACGGCCCGTCGGCCGAGCCGGACGCGCAAGCCGCCCCGGACTCGCCGTTCGACATGTACCGGCCCGGCGCCCCGCACCGCGCGCCGGACGCCCCCGTGCCCCCGCAGCCCGGTCGGCTGCGCGCCACCGACCCCGAGCGGCACGCGGCCGCCACCCCCCGGGTCCTCCTGCTCGCCGTGCTCGCCGGACTGCTGACGGCCTGGCTGCTGTACGACGGAATCGGCGCCAACCTGCTGATCTGCGGCGCCGCCACGGCCGGCGCCGCCGGCCTGGTCGCCCGAACCGCCGGCCGCCGGATCCGGCCCTGGACGCTCGCCTGGAGCCTGCTGGCCCTCGCCCTGCTCGCCGTCCCGGCCCGCTGGGACGCGGGCTGGCCCGCCCTGCTCGCCTCCGGCTGTGCGCTGGGACTGGCCTCGCTCGCCCTGCACGGCGGGCGCCGCTGGCCGGGGGTGCTGCTCGCCCTGCCCGCCCTGGTCTGGCAGTTGATCCCGGGGCTGAGCTGGATCTGGGACAGCCTGGAGGGCCGCCCGCTGCCGGGAGCCGGACGGCTCGTCCCGGTGCTCAAGGCGCTCGCCGTCGCCGCCGTCCTGCTGACCGTCTTCGGCCTGCTGTTCGCCGGCGCCGACGCCGCCATGGCGGACCTGCTGGCCGGCCTGGTCCCCAGCTTCGACGTCCACCAGCTGCCGGGGCGCGGCACCCTGTTCGGGCTCGGCACGCTCACCGCCCTCGGCTTCGCGCACATCGCCGCCGGGCCGCGCCGCTGGGACCGGCTGGAGGTCCGCCCGGGCCGCGAACGGCGGCGGCTGGAGTGGGCGCTGCCGCTGGTCGCGCTCGACCTGCTGTTCGGCGCCTTCGCGGTGATCCAGGCGGTCATGGTGCTCGGCGGCGCGGACGCCGTGCTGGCCAACACCGGGATGAGCCGCTCCGCGTACGCCCGGCAGGGCTTCTGGCAGCTGAGCGTGATCACCGTGCTGACCCTGGTCGTGGTGGCCGTCGCCAAGCGCTGGGCGCCGCGCACCACCCCGAGTGACCGCCGGCTGGCCCGGATCCTGCTCGGACTGCTCTGCCTGCTCGCGCTGGCCGTGGTCGCCTCGGCGCTCGGCCGGATGTGGTTCTACGTGGACGCCTCCGGGCTGACCACGCTGCGGCTGTGGGTGCTGGTGGTCGAGATCTGGCTGGGCGCCGTGTTCCTGCTGCTGCTCGCCGCCGGGCTCACCCGCCGGGGCGGCGGCTGGCTGCCGCGCGCCGTCGTCCTCAGCGGGATGCTCACCGTCGCCGCCTACGGGCTGATGGGGCCGGACGCGATCGTCGCGGAGCAGAACGTGGCCCGGTACGAGCGGTCGCAGCAGATCGACCTGCGCAACGTCCGCGACCTCTCGGCCGACGCGGTGCCCGCCCTGGACCGGCTGCCCGAGCCGCAGCGGTCCTGCGCGCTGCAACTGATCCGACGCGACCTCGACCGGGACACCCGGCCCTGGTACGCGGCCGGCGGCTCGGTCACCGGGGCGCGGCAGGTGCTGGCCGAACGGCCGTTGGTGGAGGGGCCGCGGTCGGGGCGGGGGCCCTGCGAGTGGGCCGGGCTGGTGCCCGAGCGGGGCTGGTAGCGGCCGCCGGGGCCGGGCCGGGGACGGCGGGGAATGCCGCAGGGCCGGGGGGGGGGGGGGGGGGGGGGGCGCCGCGGCGCGGGCGCGGAGCGGGCGGGGGCGGGCGCGCGGGGCCCCGCCGGGCGGGGGGGGGGGGGGGGGGGGGGGCGCGGGGGGGGGGGGGGGGGGGGTTGCGCCGTGGGGGGGGGGGGGGGGGTGAGGGGGTCGTGTGGGTGGTGGGGGACCTTGTGGGCGGGGCCGGGATCGCGGCGGCCGTGGGCGGGGTGGAGACGGTGCTGGAC